>NZ_WIPE01000140.1:0-6760 GCF_009760835.1 Bacillus sp. EE-W1
CGTAAATCAGAAACAGAAATTTTTCCGTTTTTATCTGTAACAAGATTCGTATGAACTTCCTTACCGTTCATATCAACAATTTTAAAGATTGCACCTTCAAGCATCGTACGATCGATGTCATCGATTTTTGTTAATGTTACTGCACCTTTCTTTAAACTATTAGTAGCGGTAACAGTAATATTCTCTTTTTGACTTTTTTCGATAGTGAACGGAATAGGGTCTTTGCTTAAGGTATAGTCTTTTGGAGCTTTTACTTCAACAAATTGATAGTCTCCAGGACGTAAATCAGAAACAGAAATTTTTCCATGTACATCTGTTGTAAGCTCAGTACGAATGTCGTTACCATTCAGATCAGTAATTTTAAATACCGCATCTTTAAGAGCAGTACCATCTACATCATCCACTTTAGAAAGTTCCACAGCGCCTTTCGTTAAGCTATTTGTAGCTGTAACGGAGATAGGATCAGCTTGGCTCTTTGTAATTGTGAATGGAATTGGCTCTTTGTTTAAATCGTAGTGTTTCGGAGCCGTTGTCTCGATGAATTGATAATCACCAGGACGTAGGTCAGAAACGCTAATTTTACCTTGTTGATTCGTAACAAGATTTTTGTGAATTACAGTACCATTCATATCCACAATTTTAAATACTGCGCCTTCAAGAGTAGTGCCATCGACGTCGTCCACTTTAGAAAGTTCCACGCCGCCTTTTGTTAAACTATTTTTCATAGTAACGGTAGCAATATCTTTTTGGCTTTTTTCAATTGTAAATATAATTGGTTTTTTGTCTAAATCATAGTGTTCAGGAGCCGTTATTTCAACGAATTGATACGTACCAGGACGTAAGTTTTCGATAACGATTTTACCTTCACTGTTTGTTTTTAAATCTGTTTTAAGTACTTTGCCATCTTGATCTAGTAAATTAAATACCGCATCGGCAAGTTTTGTTTGAGTGTTTAAATCATCAACTTTAAGTAATTCGATACTACCTTGTTTTAAGCTATTTGTAGCAGTTAAAGAAATAGCTTTCTTCTGTCCTTTTTCAATAGTGAATTTGATTGGTGTTTCATCTAAAACGTAATGCTTAGGAGCTTTCGTTTCGATAAATTGGTAATCACCAGGACGTAGGTCGTTAATTTCGATTATTCCTTGTTCATTTGTAACAAGGTCTTTATGAACTACATCACCGTTCATATTAACAATTTTAAATACTGCATCTTTAAGAACAGTGCCATCAACATCATCTACTTTAGAAAGTTTAACTGCACCCTTTATTAAAGCATTTGTAGCAGTGACATGAAGAGTTTCAGTTTGGCTCTTTTTAATTGTAAATACGATAGGTTTTTTATCTAAATCGTAATGTTCAGGAGCAATTGTTTCAACGAATTGATACGTACCAGGACGTAGGTTTTCAACAACAATTTTACCTTCATCATTTGTTTTTAAGCCTTCTTCAACTAGCTCTCCGTCTGCATCTAATAAATTAAATACGGCGTTAGCAAGTTTTGTATTTATATCAATATCGTCAATCTTTGTTAGTTCAACGCTACCGTTTTTCAAAGCATTTTTGCCTGTAACATTGATCTCTTTCGTTTGACTTCTTTCAATTGTAAATGGAATTGTTGTTTCATCTAATACATAGTGCTCAGGAGCTTTTGTTTCAATGAACTGATAGTCTCCAGGGCGTAAATCAGAAACAGAAATTTTTCCGTTTTTATCAGTCGTTAAACCTTTTCGAATTACTTTTTTAGTATCATGAGCGTCAACAATTATAAATTCTGCACCTTCAAGAGTAGTGCCATCAACATCATCAACTTTTGTTAAAGTGACGCCACCTGTAAGTAAACTATTTTTTACAGTAACAGGGAGAGGAAGATCTTTCTTACTACCTTTTTTAATTGTGAACTTAATAGGTGTTTTGTCTAATTTATAATGTTCAGGGGCTTTTGTTTCGATAAATTGATAATCCCCTGGTGCTAAATCAGGAATAACTAATACTCCGTAATCATCTGTTGTTAAATCTTTCATAATTTCTTTGCCAGTTGCGTCTTGTAATGTGAATACAGCGCCGGCAAGAGCTTTCGCGCTCTCCACGTCATCTTCTTTAATTAATTTGACCTTTCCTCTCGTTAAACTATTTTTGAAAGTAATAGGGATGAGCTTTTGTTGGCTCTTTTCAATCGTAAATTCGATTGGTTCTTCATTTACATCGTAATAAGTAGGAGCCTTCGTCTCGATTAGCTTATAATTACCCGGACGTAAGTCTTGTACTACTAATTTACCGTCTTTATCAGTAGTAAGTTCCGTACGAACATCCTCACCTTTGTCATTAACAATTTTAAATACTGCACCTTCAAGGGTTTCCTTAGCATTTACAGAATCAACTTTTGTTAATTCAATACCGCCTTTTATTAAGCTATTAGTAGCTGTAACGTTAATAGCAGTCGCTTGGCTCTCCTTAATTGTAAATTCAATCGGTGTTTTATTTAAGGTATAATGCTCAGGAGCTTTCATTTCGATAAATTTATAGTTACCTGGACGTAAACCAGTAGCAATAATTTTACCTTCCTGATTCGTAACTAATTCTGTACGGACATCTTCATTTTTGTTATTAACAATTTTGAATACGGCGCCTGTAAGTACAGTGCCATCAGTATCATCGAGTTTTGTTAGTTCAACATCGCCTGGTAGTAGACCATTTTCAGCTGTAATAACAATCGGTGTTTTTTGACCTTTCTCAATTGTAAATTCAATTGGTGTTGATCGCAGTTCATAATGTTCAGGAGCTTTCGTTTCAATAAATTTGTATTTGCCTGGACGTAAGTCAGAAGCTTTAACAGTTCCGTTTGTATCGGTAGTTAATTCTGTACGAACGTCTTCGTTCTTATCATTCACGATTTTGAACATAGCTCCAGCAAGAGGAGTCTTTTTATCAAATTCGTCGACTTTTAATAGCTCAACAGCACCTGTTGTTAAACTGTTTTTTGCAGTAATTGAGATAATGCTTGTTTGACTTTTCTCGATTGTAAACGGAATTGGTTCTTTATTTAAGTCATAGTATTTAGGTGGTGTTGTTTCAATAAATTGATAATCACCAGGATCTAAATCTTTAACGGTCAAAGTTCCATCTTTTTCTGTTTTTAAGTTTGTACGGACATCTTCATTTTTGTCGTTAACAATTTTGAATACGGCACCTTCAAGGGTAGTGTCATCAATATCATCCACTTTTGTTAACGTAACGCCACCTTTAATTAAAGAGTTTTTTGCTGTAATAGAAGCGACTGTAGTTTGGCTTTTTTCTATTTCAAATAGAATAGGCGTTTTGTCTAATTCATAATGCTCAGGAGCTTTTGTTTCGACAAACTGGTATTTACCCGGACGTAAATCTTTTGCTTCTATTTGTCCATGTTCATTTGTTGTTAATTTCTCATATCCAGGAATATTTTTTCCGTTGCGATCCTGAACAGTAAACTCTGCCCCTGCTAAAGTTTTATTATAATTATCCACTTTTGTTAAAAGAGCAGATCCTTTAGTTAAACTATTTGTCGCAGTTTGGTTTACTACTGTTGTTTGATCTTCAGAGATAGTAAACGGAATAAGTTTGCTATCTAATTGATAATGCTCAGGAGCCTTCGTTTCTTGTAAGTAGTAAGTTCCTGGTTTTAGTTTATCTATAATAATTTGTCCGTTATTATTTGTTGTTAATTTTTCATGTTCTGGAATTATTTTTTTGTCTTTATCTAGTAGTGTGAAAACGGCGCCTTGTAGTGTTGCGTTTTTGTTCAGGTCATCAGATTTTGTTAAAACTACTTTCCCGACAAACTTCTTATTTGCAAGTTTATATGTTGTAGTCTCTTGTGTACCAAGTTCAACAATTTTCCCTTGTTTTAAATCCCAGCTAATTACATAGCCTTCAGGAGCTTTTGTTTCTTTTAATAAATATTTATCGCGCTTTAAGTTATTAAACTTAGCAATACCATCTTTGTCTGTTGTTATTTCGCGGATAACGGTTTTTCCTGTACGATCGTATAAAGTAAATTCTGCCCCGGACAATGGTACTTTCTTATTGTCGTTATCTACCTTTATAATTTCAAGGTTTCCGCGCCCTTTAGTAGCAGATCCTCCGCCTGAACCGGAAGACATTCTCACTTCAATCGTTTCAACAGTTTCTGTATTCTTAACTGTTAACTGATTGCCAGCGATTTTTGCTTTATTACTCACTTTTTCTTTATCGTCTGCATTAATAAGTGAGCGATATTCTAAAATATAAGCTCGATCAATTTTTTTCAAGAAGGCAATTTCGAAATGTTGCTTTCCGGTATTATTGTCTGTTGTTATTTTGAGTTTATAGTCTGTTCCTTCTTTTAATTCGTTTACTGTATCTTTTGTTAAATTTCCATATGGATCAACAGTTGTAGGATATAAGTGGAATGAATCTGCCACAAGTACCTGATTGTCTGTTGGATCGTCTGTTACAACTGCGTCTGCAATGGTTGATTGACTTTCGTTAATTGCAATACTCCAATTAATATAGTTGTCGTCTTGCACAGCCTTTTTAGTAACAAAGCTGCCACCTTTATTTACTTGAGTGTCACCTTTAAGGGTGTTTACAATTTTAGAGCCATCTTTTAACTCTGCCTCGTTTTTGTAGGTGCCTTGGATAAGTTCACCATCGAGGCTTGTTTTAAAGATAATATAGTAAGGTGAATTAATTGATTGCTTGAAATGAACCTTTAGGGTGTTTTTATTTTTATCTGTAGGTTCTTCAAGTTCATACTCTTTAGGTGATACGGCATCACCAGGTCTTGCATTATCCGGGCTTCCATTTAAAATCATATCGCGTACTTCAATGGATCCTGGTACTAACTTTTGTTTATCTTGTATTACGTCTATAACATATGGATCTTTAATCTCAACATTATTATAATTAAAACCTATTATCCAAGTGATTTCTTTCGTTTGGGCGTTATAAGAACCGTATTTATATCCATTCGCCTTTGTGAAAGCATCAGGATCAAAGTCTGCTTCAACTTTATTTGATTGTGGATTGGACCCTGCATCTATCCAAGATAGGTTACCTGTATTTTTAAATGAAGTTTTACCACTTTCTAATTTTGTATAGTCAAAGTCTGTCGTATATTTTACGACTAATGTCTTTGTCATATTAGTCTGATATGTACCTATAAGGGTAATTTTGAAACCTTTATCTGTTACATCTAAAACATAGTCAGTCTTAGCTTGAAGGGTATAATCTCCGTCTTTAATTTCTAGTTTATTATCTTTTAATTGTAATCCACCATGATCAAAGGTATCCGTAATGATGGCATTGTTTAATGGATAGTTGTTATTATTTACCGCAATTGTCCAGGTTGTTGTTTTGTCTTTATAGTTTGTTTCAGCTTTATTATTAGATTTAATAATATTTTGCTGCTGGAAGCCAGCCTCATTTTCTTTACTTGAGTCATTATCAGCTGTAACTGTATTTTTTACTTTTCCATCTTTTATGATACTATCAGTTGGCTTTGTTTTATAGGTAATTACATAAGCACTATTAATATCCTCATTAAACTGTAAATCGAATCCATTCTTCTTGTTACTTACAGTGTAATTATTAACAGTGTCGCCTGTTACAAGTCTTCCTTTATCATCGTATGAAGCGTTCTTCACAACGATAGAATTTGCATCTAGTTCATGTGTATCGTCAAAAATATCTTTTAAAAGTGCATCTGTTTTTTTGATATTTTTTTGATCACCGTTGTAAGTAATTGTCCATTCAATCGTTTGCGTCTTTGGATCATACTTACTTGTTTTGTTTAAATGTGTACCACGAGAAACCGTTACAGTAGAGCTTGCATTTTGTTGCTTTTGATTATCACTCGTTATCGTAACGTTATTTTGGAAGCTTTTTACGTTTTCATCAGTAATTTTTGTTGCATATTCAATTTGATATGCTTTATTGATAGAATCTTTAAAAGCAATCTCCAATTTTGAGCCCTCTGATGAACTAACTTTGTAATCTGCTGAATCAGCCTCTTTACCACGTGTTACGTTCCCATTAACATCAACTTCTAAATAATAAACTTTAATAGAATCTTTATTTAAGCTTGTGCCTGGTGGAATGTTATCTTTAAAAACAGCGTTTTTAAGAGTGTCTTTCGTTTTGTTCATCTCTACTGTCCAATTAATTTCATTTGTATTAATTGGTCTATCAGGTAACCCTTTTTTATTCGTAGTTGTTTGTACATTAGGCTTAAAGTCAACTGTAATAGAAACATCTTTATCTTTAATTGGGAAAGGAATTTCTTGTGTTGTTGTACCTTTAATTTCAGCTTTATTAAATTCTGTCTTTAATTGTAGGTTACCACCAACATCTGGATGTTCTTCAACATAATCGTTAAATGTCATAGTGACTTTTCCATCTTTTGTAACAGTGAAATTACCAATTGGATTGTTTTCACTATCGTATAAAGGACTGTTAATTGTATTGTAAATCTTAAAATGTTTAGGAAGATCAAAAATATAGTAATCTCCGCTTTTCACATTCATTGATTTTAAAAGTTCCCATGTAAACTCGATATTGGCAGGGGAATCTGTACTTGGACGGTTATCCTCTGTAAATGGTTTTCCGTCTTTGTCCGTCAACTTTACACCCGTTAAAAGGTTTGTTGTTATTTGCTTTGGACCTGAATTTGTATTCTCAGCAGGATCGCTTGCTAGCTTTTGTTCTGGGTTGTCAGTAGCAGGTTTAGTTGCTGGGTTTTGTT
>NZ_WIPE01000012.1:0-9347 GCF_009760835.1 Bacillus sp. EE-W1
GGTTCGACCCCGGTCGGGACCGCCATTTTATATAAAGAAAAGAACGAAACATGTTGTTTCGTATTTTTTTATTTGTTTTAACAAAAAACTAATAAAGACAGTCAAACTATCCTTAGGAAAACTCCTAAGGACTTTTTTATATATTCAAAACCTGTATAATAAAGAGCAGAGAACATTGTGAGTAAAGTAGGTGAAGTCTGTGAGTAAATATGAAATAACAACAAACTCTTCTGAGGAAACACAAAGATTATCAGAAAAACTAGGTGGACTTGTCGGGGCACAAGATGTAATTATTTTAGAAGGAGATCTAGGGGCTGGTAAGACAACTTTTACAAAAGGACTAGCAAAAGGTCTTGGAGTGAAAAGAGTTGTAAATAGTCCTACCTTTAATATTATTAAAGAATATAAAGGGAGATTGCCGCTATATCATATGGACGTGTATCGCTTAGCAGAAAGTGAAGAGGACTTAGGTTTTGATGAGTATTTCTACGGTGAAGGAATTACCGTAGTAGAATGGGCTCATTTAATAGAAGCATTTTTACCGAATGAGAAGTTACAAATTAGTTTATTCCATGCTGGAGATGATACAAGGAAAATTGTACTCGAGCCAATTGGAGATCGATATATTAGATTATGTGAGGAGCTATTACAAGATGAAAGTACTAGCAATTGATACTTCAAATTACGTAATGGGTGTATCCCTTATTGAGGAAGGAAACGTAATTGGGGAAATCATTACAAACTTAACAAAAAACCATTCTGTACGTCTTATGCCAGCTGTAGAGAAATTGTTAAAAGAATGTGGTGTAAAACCGAAAGAATTAACTAAAATAGTTGTAGCTGCTGGACCTGGATCATATACAGGTGTTCGCATAGGTGTGACAGCTGCAAAAACATTAGCTTGGTCACTTCAAATACCAATTGTAGGTGTATCAAGTTTAGAAGTAGTGGCTGCAAACGGTGCTAATTTTGATGGATTAATCTGTCCTTTATTCGATGGAAGACGCGGACAAATTTATACTGGGTTATATACATATGAAGGAGAGCATTTAACTTCTATAGAAGAAGACCGAATCATCCTTATTGTAGACTGGTTGCAAATGTTAAAAGATACAGGAAAGCCTGTTTTATTTATTGGTAACGATGTTAAACTGCACAAAGAGACGATTATCGAACATTTAGGCAACCAAGCTGTATTTGCTCCCTTCACTAAAAATAACCCAAGACCAAGTGAGTTAGCTTTCTTAGGGTTACAAAAAGAAGAACAAGATGTACATTCATTTGTTCCTAGTTATCTTCGTTTAGCTGAAGCTGAAACAAAGTGGTTAGAAAGTCAAAACAAGTAGGAGCTTGCAGAAGATGGATATGATATTTAGGAAGATGGAACTCGATGATATCGCTCAAATTGTAGCTATTGAAGAAGCGTCTTTTTCAACTCCTTGGACTGCAGATGCCTTTCACCGTGAGTTAACGACGAATGAACATGCACATTATGTTGTGCTAGAAAAAGATGGTCGTGTAATTGGGTATTGTGGATTGTGGATAATTATTGATGAATCACATATAACAAATGTAGCTATTTTGCCAGAATACAGAGGTCAAAAGCTAGGGGATGCTTTATTGAAAGAAGTTATTTCCGAAGCGAAAGATTTAGGGGTAAAAACGATGACGCTTGAAGTACGTGTATCAAATGAAGTAGCAAAACAGTTATACAGAAAATACGGATTTCAAAATGGTGGAATTCGTAAACGATACTATGCAGACAATCAGGAAGATGGTCTCGTAATGTGGGTGAATATATAATGGAAAAAAATACGATTATACTTGGTATTGAAACAAGTTGTGATGAAACAGCAGTAGCAGTTGTTAAAAATGGAACGGAAATTATTGCGAATGTCGTTGCATCACAAATTGAAAGTCATAAACGTTTTGGCGGAGTTGTACCAGAGATTGCATCCCGTCATCATGTAGAAGAAATTACAGTTGTGTTAGAAGAAGCTTTAAAAGAAGCAAATATCACATTTGATGATATTGATGCAATTGCTGTAACAGAAGGACCTGGGTTAGTAGGAGCGCTTTTAATAGGGGTAAATGCAGCGAAAGCAGTGGCTTTTGCACATGATATTCCTCTAGTGGGTGTTCATCATATAGCTGGGCACATTTATGCGAACCGTTTAGTAAAAGAAGTTCAATTCCCACTACTATCACTTGTTGTATCTGGTGGACATACGGAGCTTGTTTATATGAAAGAACATGGTTCATTCGAAGTGATTGGTGAAACAAGAGATGATGCAGCTGGAGAGGCATATGATAAAGTAGCTCGAACATTATCCATGCCATATCCAGGTGGTCCTCACATTGATCGCCTTGCACATGAAGGGGAACCGACAATCGATTTGCCTCGTGCATGGCTAGAACCTGATTCGTATGATTTCAGTTTCAGTGGATTGAAATCAGCAGTTATCAACACTGTGCATAACGCGAAACAACGCGGGATAGAAATTGCACCGGAAGATTTAGCAGCAAGTTTCCAAGCGAGTGTAATAGATGTGCTTGTAACGAAAGCATCTCGTGCAGCAGAAGCGTATAACGTAAAGCAACTGCTTCTTGCTGGTGGAGTAGCTGCGAATAAAGGACTTCGCGCACGTTTGGAAGCGGAATTTGCGACAAAAGAAAATATCGAGCTAATTATTCCTCCACTATCTTTATGTACCGATAATGCAGCGATGATTGCAGCCGCAGGTACAATTGCATATGAACAAGGAAAACGTGCTACATTAGCTCTAAATGCAAATCCAGGATTAGATATTGAAGAATAGTTATGCACAAAATTAACCACAGCTTGTGGATAAAACCCATATTATCTGTTGATAATGTGGGTTTTATTGTGTATATAAAATGTTGATAACTTTTTTGGGAGTTGTGGATAATGTGGAAAAGTTATTTTGGGGTTTATTTTATAAAGGTGGATATGTGTATAAACCTGTGGATAAAGCAGAAGAAGTCTGACCTTTGAATGTATTCTTTTTTGGGAAATAAATCGCAAGAAGATATCTCTAAAAAACATTTTGAAATGTGCCCTTATTATAGGGGCGAGCCAACATTGTCAAACTTTGTCGGTAAATCGGTATGTCGTGTCGAATCGTTTATACCCCAGCTAGAAGATAAAAAGGATGTCGCATAGTCAAAAATCCCGACTTATGAGACATCCTTCTTATTCATACTCTTATAAATGTAATTCTTCCCATTCTGCCATACAAGCATCAAGTTGCTCTTGTAGTATTTGCTTTTTCGTTGTAATTTCACTAGCCTTTTCATAATCTGCGTATATTTCTGGTAAGCAAAGTTGATCTTCTAACGTAGCAATTTCTTCTTCAAATTCTACAATATTTTGTTCTAGTTCCTCAATTTTTCGAGTGCGTTGACGTTCTAATTGTTTACGCTCTTTTTCTTCGAGATAATTTAATTTTTCTTGCGCTACAGTTTTTTGAACAGGTGCTTGGTTTTCTTGCTGTTCTTGTTGTTCAAATGCTGCACGTTCAATCATTTCATTTTTCTTCTCCACATAGTAATCGTAATCGCCTAAATACTCTTGTGCACCTTCTGTTGACAACTCAACAACGGTCGTCGTTACACGATTAATAAAGTAGCGGTCATGTGAAACAAATAGAAGGGTGCCTGGATAATCAATTAAAGCATTCTCCAAAATTTCTTTACTATTTAAATCAAGATGGTTCGTAGGTTCATCGAGAATTAATAAATTTGATTTTTGCATCATAAGTTTTGCAAGAGCTAATCGAGCTTTTTGTCCACCACTAAGAGAAGATACTGGTTTTAGTACATCATCCCCTGTAAATAAGAAGTTACCTAATATCGTGCGAATTTCTTTTTCGGGCTGCAATGGATATTCATCCCATAACTCATTTAAAACTCGCTTAGAAGATGTTAAGTTTGCTTGTTCTTGATCATAATAACCAACAGATACATTGGATCCGAAAGAAACATCACCATTTAATAGTGGTAACTTATTCACAAGTGATTTTAATAATGTGGATTTTCCAATTCCGTTTGGACCAACTAAAGCAACGCTATCCCCGCGAGTTAAGCGCATAGTTACATGTTCAATAATCGGATCATCATCATAGCCGATAGTTGCATCCTTTACTTGTAAAACATCATTTCCACTTTGTTTTTCGATATCGAAGTGGAAGGATGCTGACTTAGAATCACCTAATGGTCTAGTCAATAATTCCATTCTATCTAATTGTTTACGACGGCTTTGAGCACGTTTTGTCGTAGATGCGCGCGCTATATTTTTTTGAACGAAATCCTCAAGCTTAGCGATTTCATCTTGTTGTTTTTCATAACGTTTCATGTCTTGCTCGTATAATGCTGATTTTAAGTCTAAATATTTACTGTAGTTACCAACAAATCGTCTGCTTTCTTTATTCGAAATTTCATATACTTGTGTAACGAGTTTATCTAAGAAATAACGGTCATGGGAAACGATTAGTATTGCGCCAGGATAGCCTTGTAAATATTGTTCAAGCCATGTTAATGTTTCGATGTCTAAATGGTTTGTAGGCTCGTCCAAAATAAGTAGGTCTGGTTTCGTTAATAATAATTTACCAAGAGCTAATCGTGTTTTTTGTCCACCGCTTAATGTAGAAATCGTCGTCTGGTGCGTTTCAACTGGGAAGCCAAGACCACTTAAAATCGAGCGAATATCTGCTTCATATTGATATCCACCTTGATCTTTATAATCTAATTGCAATTGGTCATAATCAGCTAATAATCTTTCATATGTAGCCTCGTTTGAAAAGTTTTCTTCTTTTCCCATCTCTTGCTCTAGCCTTCGAAGTTTTGTCTCCATTTGCTGCAAGTGTGTAAAGACGGTTAACATTTCATCCCAAATTGTTAAAGACGTTTCTAACCCGGTATTTTGAGCTAAATATCCGATTGAGACATCTTTTGGTTTTATAATTTCGCCACCATCATGAGATAGCTCACCAGCTATTATTTTTAATAGTGTAGATTTTCCGGCCCCATTTCGTCCGACTAATGCGATACGATCTTTCGTTTGAACTTCCAATTTTATGTTTGCAAGAATCGTTTCGGCACCGTATAATTTCGTAAGCGCGTTTACTTGTAATAAAATCAATGTTTTCACCTCAAATAATTTCTTAACTTTGCCATGTTTATATTTCTCAATCATACTAAAAATAGTGTATAGTTTAAAATAAAGAGAGAATACTTCTTCTCTTTATTATACAGGGAAATTCATGAGTGCTAAACTTCTGTATTTGATTCAAGTATATGAATAAAGATAGGAAGAGAGGAGAGGTTATATGGAGCAGCAAAAAATTCCACAGGCCACTGCCAAACGATTGCCTCTATACTATCGATTTATCCAAAACTTATCTCTTTCTGGTAAGCAACGTGTTTCATCAGCCGAATTGAGTGAAGCGGTAAAAGTTGATTCCGCAACGATTCGAAGAGATTTTTCATATTTTGGAGCGTTAGGGAAAAAAGGTTATGGATATAACGTAAATTATTTATTATCATTTTTCCGTGAAACACTCGACCAAGATGATATAACACGTGTAGCACTTATTGGAGTAGGTAATTTAGGGACCGCTTTCTTACATTATAATTTCACGAAAAACAATAATACAAAAATTGAAATGGCGTTTGATGTTAGTGAAGAGAAAGTCGGGACAGAAATCGGGGGCATTCCTGTATATCATTTAGATGAATTAGAAGAACGTTTATCAACTGATATACAAGTGGCAATATTAACAGTACCCGCTACAGTAGCACAATCTGTAGCAGATAGATTGGCAGAAACGAACGTGCATGGTATTTTAAATTTCACACCAGCGCGCTTAAATGTGTCAGATAATATAAGAATTCACCATATTGATTTAGCGGTAGAGTTACAAACACTTGTTTACTTTTTAAAGAATTATCCACAATAAAACGCAGAGGAAGCGACCTCTGCGTTTTATTATTGTTTTTTCTTTGTGAATTTAACTAAGATAAGGCGAAGTGCCAAATTAAAATCAATTGTTGCCATAACTGCAAATAGTATTGTCCACATATTCCAGATTGTATCTGTTACGTTCGTAATGGCGAAGCGTGTAAAGATACATCCTAGAAGGAAGTACAATGCAGCCATGAACAATGGTGAGTTCCTCATACTAAAAATCCTCCGATAAAGCCTTGCATTTTTTCAGCTTCTTTAATCATTTCTTGAATTTGTTCATTGCTCATTAAAACTTGAGCAAATGCAACTAATGTATTCATTGCAACATGAGCTGCGATAGGGACGATAATACGCTTCGTTTTTACATATAAAAAGGCGAATACGAGTCCCATAGAAGTGTATACCAATAAGTGAGTGAAATCAAAATGAATTGCTGCGAATACAAGAGAACTAATGATAGCAGCAATAAAGAAGTTAAACTTCTTATAAAGTGTACCAAATAAAATTTTTCTAAATACGATTTCTTCCAAAATAGGTCCTATTATAGAGATAACGATAAGGAACCAAGGTGTCGTTTTTGCGATATCCATAAGTCTTGCTGTATTTTCTGATCCAGGTTTAATTCCTAATACACGCATTTCTATCATACCGGCAATACTTTGTGAGAAAAATGCTAGGAAGAACCCGATAAAAATCCAACCAATCGTAGCTGGAACAGTAGAGCGCATTGTATCTAAACGTCTGTCACGAATATCTGTTCTAAGTAACCAAAGTACGATACATAATGCAATAAAGAAGCTAATGATTGCCCAGTGGCCAGTTATGAGTTGAAATTTCTCTTCTCTAGTAAATCCCCTGTTATCATAAAGTCCAGTTTTCAGCAGAAGTGGTAATCCAGCAATGGATGATAACTGCATTAAAATGTATGTAACGATAACCCACCAATATTGTTTTTTCAAATGGTTTAACCATCCTTTCTAACTCTAGTGTATGAGATAAGGTAGGATAACATGTAAGTATGCTACCTACGATATAAACCTCGCTTAAATTATGTTTTTTTCGTAAATCCTTATTTGAAATTATAATAGAAGACAGGAGAAAGTTGTGTGTATAGCGAAAACAACTTAGGGTGTCCTTTCATATTGTAACATACGAGTAGGGGAAACAACGATTCATATAGTAAAGGTAGAAGAAGAGGGACTCTATATAGAAAAGTGTATAGCTTAATTTGCGAAAAAATTATGATTTTTTTACTTGCAAAAGAAATTGAGATTATTTATTATTATAAGTGTGTTAGCACTCGGGTGACTTGAGTGCTAATAAATAAAATTTACATAACAAAATGAGGAGGTTATTGTTCATGCTAAAGCCATTAGGTGATCGCGTTGTAATTGAGCTTGTTCAAGCAGAAGAAAAAACAGCAAGTGGTATTGTATTACCAGACACTGCAAAAGAAAAACCACAAGAGGGTAAAGTTATTGCAGTAGGTACTGGTCGAGTGCTTGAAAATGGTGAGCGTGTTGCTCTAGAGGTAGCTGCAGGTGATCTTATCATCTTCTCAAAATATGCAGGTACTGAAGTAAAATATGAAGGTACTGACTACTTGATTTTACGTGAAAGTGACATTTTAGCAGTTATCGGTTAATTATATAAATCTTAAAAAATTCAAGGGGGTCAATTATTATGGCAAAAGATATTAAATTTAGTGAAGAAGCACGTCGTTCGATGCTTCGCGGTGTCGACACTCTTGCAAACGCAGTAAAAGTAACGCTTGGACCAAAAGGTCGTAACGTTGTACTTGAGAAAAAATTTGGTTCACCACTTATTACAAATGATGGTGTAACAATCGCAAAAGAAATCGAATTAGAAGATGCATTCGAAAACATGGGTGCAAAATTAGTAGCAGAAGTTGCTAGCAAAACAAATGATGTAGCTGGTGACGGAACAACAACTGCAACTGTATTAGCACAAGCTATGATTCGTGAAGGGCTTAAAAACGTAACAGCTGGTGCGAACCCAATGGGTCTTCGTAAAGGTATCGAAAAAGCTGTTACTGCTGCAATTGCAGAATTAAAAGAGATTTCTAAACCAATCGAAGGCAAATCTTCTATCGCACAAGTAGCTGCCATTTCTGCAGCTGACGAAGAAGTAGGTCAATTAATCGCTGAAGCAATGGAGCGCGTTGGTAACGACGGCGTTATTACTTTAGAAGAATCTAAAGGATTTACAACAGAATTAGACGTAGTAGAAGGTATGCAATTTGATCGTGGATATGCATCTCCTTACATGATTACTGATTCTGACAAAATGGAAGCAGTTCTTGATAACCCATACATCTTAATTACTGATAAGAAGATTTCTAACATCCAAGAAATCTTACCAGTATTAGAGCAAGTGGTACAACAAGGTAAACCACTTCTTATCATCGCTGAAGACGTAGAAGGCGAAGCTTTAGCTACATTAGTAGTGAACAAACTTCGTGGTACATTCAATGTAGTAGCTGTTAAAGCTCCTGGATTTGGTGACCGTCGTAAAGCAATGCTAGAAGATATCGCAATCTTAACTGGTGGCGAAGTAATCACTGAAGAATTAGGTCGTGACTTAAAATCTGCTACAATTGAATCTTTAGGACGTGCTGGTAAAGTTGTTGTAACGAAAGAAAACACAACTGTAGTTGAAGGTATCGGAAATTCACAACAAATCGAAGCTCGCATCGGTCAAATCCGCGCGCAATTAGAAGAAACTACTTCTGAATTCGATCGTGAAAAATTACAAGAGCGTCTTGCAAAACTTGCAGGTGGCGTAGCAGTAATTAAAGTAGGTGCAGCAACTGAAACTGAGTTAAAAGAGCGCAAACTTCGCATTGAAGATGCACTTAACTCAACTCGTGCAGCAGTAGAAGAAGGTATCGTTGCAGGTGGTGGTACTTCACTTATGAACGTATACACGAAAGTAGCTTCTATCGTAGCTGAAGGCGACGAAGCAACAGGTATCAACATCGTACTTCGCGCGCTAGAAGAGCCAGTTCGTCAAATCGCAATCAACGCTGGTCTAGAAGGATCTGTAGTTGTAGAGCGTCTAAAAGGCGAAAAAGTAGGCGTTGGTTTCAACGCAGCTACTGGCGAGTGGGTTAACATGCTTGAAACTGGTATCGTAGATCCAGCTAAAGTAACTCGTTCTGCACTTCAAAACGCAGCATCTGTTGCAGCTATGTTCTTAACGACTGAAGCTGTAGTTGCTGACAAGCCAGAACCAAATGCACCAGCAATGCCTGACATGGGCGGCATGGGCATGGGCGGTATGGGCGGAATGATGTAATTCCGTTTGCTCGAAAAACATCCATTTCTATATAGAAATGGAT
>NZ_WIPE01000017.1:0-23441 GCF_009760835.1 Bacillus sp. EE-W1
TTATTTACCAAATGTCATAATCCATAAATTAAATAATCTTAAAGAAGAGAAAAGAATGGAATAGAGGCTGTTTAAAGTACTAGCAATGATTTTTTGTTCTCTAGGTTTTCCGAGTGTTCCTAAAATAATCTTTATGATAGGAAACGTTATTTCTACCACAAGTATATATTTAAAAATGTGGGATGATATAAATAAGTATTCAATCATTACAGCAAAGACTGCGATAAAAAGGAATAAATACGAAAAAAGTGTAGTTCGTTTTTTCATTATTGTCTTCCTTATAAATAAAATGAATATAAATGATATGCTTTATATTAAAGCATACGGAATAAGTATACAAACCGTTATGTGTACAATAGATCTCTAGAAATATAAATTCTAATTTCTTATCCTTCTTGCATATAGTTACAATTATTCTTTTGAATATAACTAAAACACGAACGTTATTGGTGAGTAATAAAAAAACATTCGATTATTTGTTGACATTGTTTATGAAATATTGTTAATATAGCCATAGAAAGAATAATATATAAGACCTCATATAATCGCGGGGATATGGCCTGCAAGTCTCTACCTAACGACCGTTATTCGTTAGACTATGAGGGAAAGTCACTCGGTATTTTTCTATTCACAAGGGATACGTATGCCTGAGTAGAGCGCTTTCTCTCATAGTAAAAGAGAAACTGTTCTATTTCAGGCTTTTTTTATTTGAATCGGGGGGATTCTAATATGAAATCACTAGTTGGAGTCATAATGGGAAGCACGTCAGACTGGGAAACAATGAAATATGCTTGTGACATTTTAGATGAATTAAATATACCGTATGAGAAAAAAGTTGTATCTGCTCATCGGACTCCGGATTATATGTTTGAATATGCAGAGACGGCTCGTGAACGTGGGTTGAAAGTTATTATTGCTGGAGCTGGTGGCGCAGCGCATTTACCAGGAATGGTTGCAGCGAAAACGAATCTTCCTGTAATTGGAGTTCCAGTTCAATCAAAAGCGTTAAATGGCTTAGATTCATTATTATCCATCGTCCAAATGCCAGGAGGGGTTCCAGTTGCAACTGTTGCAATTGGTAAGGCTGGTTCAACAAATGCTGGTTTACTTGCTGCACAAATACTTGGATCATTCCATGATGATATACATGATGCATTAGAATTGAGAAGAGAAGCGATTGAAAAAGATGTGCGCGAAGGTAGTGAGCTAGTATGACGAGAATCATTTTACCTGGAAAAACAATCGGCATTATTGGAGGCGGCCAGCTAGGAAGAATGATGGCATTGGCAGCTAAGGAGATGGGATATAAAATTGCTGTTTTAGATCCTACAAAAAATTCACCATGTGCACAAGTTGCTGATGTTGAAATTGTTGCACCATATGACGATTTAAAAGCAATTCAGCATTTAGCGGAGATTAGTGATGTTGTCACATATGAATTTGAGAATATTGATTATAGATGTTTACAATGGCTTGAAAAACATGCTTACTTACCGCAAGGCAGTCAGTTGTTAAGTAAAACACAAAATCGTTTTACAGAAAAGAATGCGATTGAGAAAGCTGAGCTACCAGTAGCAACGTATAGATTAGTTCAAAATCAAGATCAGCTTACTGAAGCAATTACTGAGTTATCATATCCTTCCGTCTTGAAAACGACGACAGGCGGATATGATGGGAAAGGTCAAGTTGTTTTAAGAAGTGAGGCTGACGTTGATAAAGCGCGAGAGCTTGCGAATGCAGCAGAGTGTATTTTAGAGAAATGGGTGCCTTTTGAAAAAGAAGTATCAGTTATTGTGATTCGTAGTGTAAGTGGTGAAACGAAAGTATTTCCGGTAGCGGAAAATATTCATGTAAATAACATTTTGCATGAATCTATCGTTCCAGCTCGCATTACAGAAAAACTTTCTCAAAAAGCAATTGCTTATGCAAAAGTGCTCGCGGATGAACTAGAACTTGTGGGAACACTAGCGGTAGAGATGTTTGCTACAGCTGATGGTGAGATTTATATTAATGAATTAGCACCAAGACCTCACAATTCAGGACACTATACACAGGATGCATGTGAAACGAGTCAATTCGGTCAACATATTCGAGCAATCTGTAATTTACCTCTTGGAGAAACAAATTTGTTAAAACCAGTTGTCATGGTAAACATTTTAGGCGAACATATAGAAGGGGTCCTAAGACAAGTGAATAGATTAACCGGGTGCTATTTACACTTGTATGGAAAAGAAGAAGCAAAAGCGCAGCGAAAAATGGGGCATGTTAATATTTTAAATGATAATATTGAAGTCGCTCTAGAAAAAGCGAAGAGTTTGCATATTTGGGACCATCAAGAACAACTGTTGGAGGGAAAAAGATGATTAGTCGTTATACACGCCCAGAAATGGGTGCAATTTGGACGGAAGAGAACAAATTTAAAGCGTGGTTAGAAGTTGAGATTTTAGCTTGTGAAGCATGGGCTGAGCTTGGCGATATTCCAAAAGAAGATGTTAAAAAAATTCGTGAGCATGCATCATTTGATATTGATCGTATTTATGAAATTGAAAAAGAGACACGTCATGATGTAGTTGCATTCACTCGTGCTGTATCCGAAACACCAACATTAGGTGAGGAACGTAAATGGGTTCATTACGGTTTAACATCTACAGACGTAGTAGATACAGCGTTATCTTACATCTTAAAACAAGCGAATGAAATCATATTAAAAGACTTAGAAAACTTTGTAAGCATTTTAGCTAACAAAGCGAAAGAGCATAAATACACGATCATGATGGGAAGAACACACGGTGTTCATGCAGAACCAACAACATTTGGTTTAAAACTTGGTCTTTGGTATGAAGAAATGAAACGTAACGTAGAGCGTTTCAAACAAGCTGCTGATACAGTTCGCGTTGGTAAATTATCTGGTGCGGTTGGTACATACGCAAATATCGATCCATTCGTAGAAAAGTATGTTTGTGAAAACTTAGGATTAGAAGCAGCACCAATTTCAACACAAACATTGCAACGTGATCGCCATGCTCATTACATGTCAACACTTGCACTAATCGCAACATCTATTGAAAAGATGGCAGTTGAGATTCGTGGTTTACAAAAGAGTGAAACACGTGAAGTTGAAGAGGCTTTTGCAAAAGGCCAAAAAGGTTCTTCTGCAATGCCACATAAACGTAATCCAATCGGATCAGAAAATATGACTGGTTTAGCTCGTGTTATCCGCGGTTATATGATGACAGCGTATGAGAATGTTCCATTATGGCATGAGCGTGATATTTCTCACTCTTCGGCAGAACGCGTAATTTTACCAGATGCTACAATCGCATTAAATTACATGCTAAATCGCTTTGGTAATATCGTTAAAAACTTAACTGTATACCCAGAGAATATGAAACGCAATATGACAAGAACATACGGCTTAATTTATTCTCAGCGTGTAATGCTTACATTAATCGACAAGGGTATGGTACGTGAAGAAGCTTATGATATCGTACAGCCTAAAGCGATGGAAGCTTGGGAAACACAAGTACAATTTAAAGAGCTTGTAGAAGCTGATGAGCGTATTACGAGCAAGTTATCACAAGAAGAAATTAATGAATGCTTCAACTATGAGCATCATATGCAACACGTTGATACAATCTTTGAACGCCTTGGGTTAAACGAAGCGTAAAATTTCATATGGCACAGAATAGAGTCATTCTGTGCCATTCTTTATAAAAACATTATTCACATTTTTCAAACTACAGGGGGCTTGCGAAATGCAAAAGCTAGAATTGCTGTATGAAGGTAAGGCAAAAAGAATTTATCGTACAGAATCAGCAGATATGGTTTGGGTAGAGTACAAAGATAGTGCGACTGCTTTCAATGGGGAGAAAAAAGAGACGATTACAGGAAAAGGTCGTTTGAACAATGAGATTACAACTTTATTGTTCAGAAAGTTACAAGAAGTAGGAATAAAAACACATTTTGTAGAGAAGTTATCTGAAACAGAGCAACTTGTTAAAAAAGTGAGTATTATTCCTCTAGAAGTTGTCACAAGAAATGTAATTGCAGGAAGTCTTTCAAAACGATTAGGAATGGAAGAGGGAACTGTACTTGCAGAACCAATCGTAGAATTTTACTTCAAAGATGATGATTTAGGAGATCCGCTTGTAACGGAAGATCATATTCGTGTATTAAACGTTGCATCACCAGAGCAAGTAAGCGTATTACGAGATATGGCTCTACAAATCAATCAAGTGTTGATTGATCATTTCGCAAGCTGTCGTGTAAGACTAGTAGATTTCAAATTAGAGTTTGGTGTAACAGATGAAGGAAAAATCATTTTAGCAGATGAAATTTCACCAGATACTTGCCGTTTATGGGATGAAACGAGCAATGAAAAATTTGATAAAGACGTATTCCGTCGTGACCTTGGAAATTTAACAGAAGCTTATGAAGAGATTTTAAAACGTTTAGGGGGAATTTCACATGTATAAAGTTAAGGTATATGTAACGTTAAGAGAAAGCGTATTAGATCCACAAGGAACAGCAGTAAAAGGGGCACTTCATAGTCTTTCGTTCACAGAAGTACAAGACGTTCGAATCGGAAAATATATGGAATTAACAATTGATAAATCAGTATCTGACCTTGACGCAAAAGTAAAAGAAATGTGTGAAAAACTATTAACAAACGTTGTAATGGAAGACTTCCGTTATGAAGTTGAGGAGGTTGTCGCACAGTGAAATTTGCAGTCATAGTATTCCCAGGTTCGAACTGTGATGTCGATATGTTCCATGCAATTAAAGATGAGCTTGGTGAAGAAGTAGATTACGTTTGGCACGATAGAGAGAATTTAGATGAATATGATGCAATTTTACTACCTGGTGGATTCTCTTACGGTGACTATTTACGTTGTGGTGCTATTTCTCGCTTCGCGAATGCAATGAAAGCAGTGCAAAAAGCTGCTGAGCAAGGAAAGCCGATTTTAGGTGTATGTAATGGATTCCAGATTCTTGTTGAATCAGGATTACTACCAGGAGCGTTAATGAGAAACGAAAACTTAAAATTTATGTGCCGAACAGTTCAGCTGCGTGTTGAAAATAATGAAACGATGTTTACATCACAATATGAAAAAGATGAAGTAATCAATATTCCAATCGCGCATGGTGAGGGGAATTACTATTGTGATGAAGAGACTCTTAAACAATTAGAAGAGAATAATCAAATCGCATTCCGTTACGTAGAAAATCCGAATGGAAGCGTTTCAGATATTGCTGGTATTGTAAATGAAAAAGGAAATGTACTTGGTATGATGCCACACCCAGAGCGTGCTGTAGATGAATTACTTGGCGGTGCTGAAGGGTTAAAAGTCTTTCAATCTATCTTAAAACAGTGGAGGGAAACATATGTCGTTAATGCTTGAACCAAATCCAACACAAATTAAAGAAGAGCGCATATATGCGGAAATGGGGCTAACAGACGAAGAGTTTGCCATGGTTGAAAAGATTTTAGGCCGTCTGCCAAATTATACAGAAACAGGATTATTCTCTGTTATGTGGTCTGAACATTGCAGTTATAAAAATTCAAAACCAGTACTTCGAAAATTCCCAACAACAGGTGAGCGCGTTCTGCAAGGACCTGGGGAAGGTGCTGGAATTGTAGATATCGGTGATAATCAAGCGGTTGTATTTAAAATGGAAAGTCATAACCATCCTTCTGCTATTGAACCATATCAAGGAGCAGCAACAGGCGTTGGTGGTATTATCCGTGACGTATTCTCTATGGGAGCACGCCCGGTAGCTCTATTAAACTCACTTCGCTTCGGTGAATTACAGTCACCACGTGTGAAATATTTATTCGAAGAAGTAGTAGCAGGGATTGCAGGATACGGTAACTGTATCGGCATTCCGACTGTTGGCGGCGAAGTACAATTTGATCCATGTTATGAAGGAAATCCACTTGTAAATGCAATGTGCGTAGGCTTAATTAATCATGAAGATATTAAAAAGGGGCAAGCGCACGGTGCTGGAAACACAGTAATGTACGTAGGAGCATCAACTGGTCGTGACGGTATTCACGGTGCAACATTCGCATCTGAAGAGTTATCTGAAAGCTCAGAAGCGAAGCGTCCAGCAGTTCAAGTAGGAGATCCATTTATGGAAAAACTTCTTATTGAAGCTTGCTTAGAACTTATTCAGTCGGATGCACTTGTTGGAATTCAAGATATGGGTGCAGCTGGTTTAACATCATCTTCTGCAGAAATGGCAAGTAAAGCAGGTATGGGTATTGAAATGTACTTAGATGATGTACCACAACGTGAAACAGGAATGACACCATATGAAATGATGCTATCTGAATCACAAGAACGTATGCTAATCGTTGTGAAAAAGGGTAGAGAGCAAGAAATAGTAGATTTATTTGAGAAGTATGGTCTTGCAGCCGTTACGATGGGGAAAGTAACGGAAGACAAAATGCTTCGCTTATTCCATAAAGGTGAAAAGGTAGCTGAAGTACCAGCAGATGCTCTTGCAGAAGAAGCACCAATTTATCATAAGCCATCAAAAGAAGCAGCATACTTTGCTGAATTCCAGGCAATGAAAATGGAAACACCAAAAGTAGAAAATTATAAAGAAACGTTATTCGCTCTATTACAACAACCGACGATCGCAAGTAAAGAGTGGGTTTATGATCAATATGATTATCAAGTTCGCACAAGCACAGTTGTTACACCAGGTTCAGATGCAGCAGTTGTACGTGTACGCGGTACAGAAAAAGGATTAGCAATGACGACAGATTGTAACTCTCGCTACATTTATTTAGATCCAGAAGTGGGCGGTAAAATTGCAGTAGCAGAGGCAGCACGTAATATCGTATGTTCTGGGGGAGAGCCACTTGCAATTACAGATTGCTTAAACTTCGGTAATCCAGAAAAACCAGAAATCTTCTGGCAAATTGAGAAATCAGTAGATGGTATGAGTGAAGCTTGTCGCACATTACAAACGCCAGTTATCGGCGGAAACGTATCAATGTATAACGAACGTAGTGGTGAAGCTGTATACCCAACACCGACAGTTGGGATGGTTGGACTTGTACACGATTTAAAACATGTAACAACACAAGAGTTTAAGCAAGCTGGCGATTTAGTTTATATCATCGGAGAGACGAAAGCTGAGTTTGGTGGAAGTGAATTACAGAAAATGATTCACGGCAAAATTTTCGGTCAATCACCAAGCATCGATCTAGACGTAGAATTAAAACGTCAAAAACAAGTATTAGCAGCAATTCAAGCTGGCCTTGTTCAATCTGCTCATGATGTTGCAGAAGGTGGTTTAGCAGTTGCAATTACTGAGAGTGCAATTGGTGCAAATGGTTTAGGTGCTACTGTGAAATTAGACGGAGAAGCAACAGCGGCATTATTTGCTGAATCACAATCTCGCTTCGTTATAACTGTAAAACGTGAAAATAAAGAAGCGTTTGAGACGGCGGTAGAAGCAATTCAAGTTGGAGAAGTGACAAATACAAATGAAGTAACAATTCATAATGAAGAAAATGAAGTATTACTTACAGCAAATGTAGATGAAATGAGAAAGGCTTGGAAAGGGGCAATCCCATGCTTGCTGAAATAAAGGGGTTAAATGAAGAATGTGGCGTTTTCGGAATTTGGGGGCATGAAAATGCAGCACAAGTTTCGTACTACGGATTGCATAGTTTACAGCACCGTGGACAAGAAGGCGCAGGCATCGTCGTAAATAATGGTGAGAAAATCGTCGGTCACAAGGGGTTAGGTTTAATATCGGAAGTATTTTCAAGAGGTGAGCTAGAAGGCTTAAACGGAAAATCAGCAATTGGACACGTACGATATGCGACAGCTGGCGGAAGTGAAGTTGCTAACGTTCAACCATTATTATTCCGTTTTTCTGATCATAGTATGGCATTAGCTCATAACGGAAATTTAATTAACGCAAAGATGCTTCGTCGTGAATTAGAGGCAGAGGGAAGTATTTTCCAAACAAGTTCAGATACAGAGGTACTTTTACATCTCATTAAACGTAGTACGAAAGATTCTTTAATTGAAAGTGTAAAAGAGGCTCTAAATAAAGTGAAAGGTGCGTTTGCATATCTTTTACTAACTGGAAATGAAATGATCGTTGCGCTAGACCCGAATGGATTCCGTCCTCTTTCAATTGGAAAGATGGGAGATGCTTACGTTGTAGCATCAGAAACATGTGCTTTCGATGTAGTAGGTGCAACATACATTCGTGATGTAGAACCAGGTGAATTACTTATCATCAATGATGAAGGAATTCATGTAGATCGTTTTACAAATGAAGTAGATCATGCAATTTGTAGTATGGAGTACATTTACTTTGCACGTCCGGATTCTAATATTGCAGGTATTAATGTCCATGCAGCACGTAAAAACATGGGAAAACGTTTGGCGGCAGAAGCTCCTATTGAAGCTGATGTTGTTACTGGTGTACCAGACTCTAGTATTTCAGCGGCAATTGGTTATGCGGAGGCGACAGGAATTCCATATGAGTTAGGATTAATTAAAAATCGTTACGTTGGACGTACGTTTATTCAACCTTCTCAAGAACTGCGTGAGCAAGGGGTTAAGATGAAGCTTTCAGCAGTAAGAGGCGTAGTTGAAGGAAAACGAGTTGTGATGATTGACGATTCTATCGTAAGAGGAACGACGAGTAAACGAATTGTTCGTATGCTTCGCGAGGCTGGAGCGACAGAAGTCCATGTAAGAATTGCTTCACCACCTCTTAAGTATCCATGTTTCTATGGCATTGATATTCAAACAAGAAAAGAATTAATCGCAGCAAATAATTCAATAGAAGAAATCCGTCAAATCATCGGAGCAGATTCTTTAACGTTTTTAAGTGAAGATGGATTAGTAGATGCAATTGGACGTCCATATGAAGGGAAATACGGCGGTCTATGTATGGCGTACTTCAATGGAGATTATCCAACAGCTCTTTATGATTATGAGCAAGAGCTTTTAGAAAGTATGAAATAAGAAGAAAAAAGCTTCTACTTCTTTTGATGTAGAAGCTAGCTTCTTTCTTAAAATGGCCCGCCCTGAATAGGGAGAAATTAAAAGACGAGGTGTAGATAACGATGGCGAATGCATATAAGCAAGCAGGAGTAGATATTGAAGCTGGATATGAAGCGGTATCTCGCATGAAAAAACACGTACAAACAACAATGAGAAAAGAAGTACTAGGCGGTCTAGGCGGTTTTGGAGGTATGTTTGATTTATCAAAATTTGCATTAGAAGAACCTGTATTAGTATCTGGAACAGATGGCGTGGGAACAAAATTGATGCTCGCTTTTATGGCTGATAAACATGACACAATTGGTATTGATGCAGTAGCAATGTGTGTAAATGATATTGTTGTCCAAGGAGCAGAGCCGCTTTTCTTCCTTGATTATATTGCTTGTGGTAAAGCTGAACCTAGTAAAATTGAAAACATCGTCAAAGGTATATCAGAGGGCTGTCGCCAAGCTGGTTGTGCATTAATTGGTGGAGAAACAGCTGAAATGCCAGGAATGTATTCTATGGAAGAATACGATTTAGCTGGTTTTACAGTTGGAATTGTTGATAAAAAGAAAATTGTAACAGGTGAAAAAATTGAAGGTGGTCAAGTATTAATTGGCTTAGCATCTAGCGGTATTCATAGTAATGGTTATTCTTTAGTACGAAAAGTATTACTAGAAGATGGAGAACTATCTTTAGATCGCATTTACGGACGCTTAGAACTACCTCTTGGTGAAGAATTATTAAAACCAACGAAAATTTATGTCAAACCTATTTTAGAACTATTGAAGAAATATGAAGTATACGGTATGGCGCATATTACAGGTGGCGGATTCATTGAAAATATTCCACGTATGTTACCAGAAGGAATCGGTGCAGAAATTGAATTAGGATCTTGGAAAATTCAACCGATCTTCAGTTTACTTCAAGAAGTGGGAAAACTAGAAGAGAAAGAAATGTTCAATATTTTTAACATGGGTATTGGTATGGTAGTAGCGGTGAAGGAAGAAGAGGCAAAAGATATCGTTCGTCTTCTTGAAGAGCAAGGAGAAACAGCTCGTATTATTGGACGTACTGTACAAGGAACTGGCGTTACCTTCAATGGGGGCACGGCACTATGAGTAGATTAGCAGTTTTTGCTTCTGGAAGTGGCTCTAACTTTCAATCTCTCGTTAATGCGGTAGAAGAAAAAAGATTGGATGCAGAAATTAGTTTATTAGTATGTGATAAACCAGAAGCACGTGCTGTTGGACGGGCACATTATCATCATATTCCGTGTTTCGCCTTTTCAGCGAAAGCATATGAGTCAAAAGAAGCATTTGAAAAAGAGATATTAAAGAAGCTAGAAGAGTATGAGATTGATTATGTTATTTTAGCTGGATATATGCGTTTAATTGGGCCGACTTTATTAGGAGCGTACGGTGGGAAGATTATTAATATTCATCCGTCACTATTACCGAGTTTTCCTGGTAAAGATGCTGTCGGTCAAGCGTTAGAAGCAGGTGTGAAAGTAACTGGAGTAACAATTCATTATGTAGATGCAGGTATGGATACAGGTCCAATTATTGCGCAAGAAGCAGTAGTTGTTTCTGAAGGGGATACGAGAGAAAGCTTACAAAAGAAAATTCAACAAGTTGAACATAAATTATACGTAAATACAGTGAATCAAATTGTTCAGTCTGCGAAAGAAACAACTGTTAACTAACATACAACCAGGGGTGAAGGATAAATGAAAAAGCGTGCATTAGTAAGTGTTTCAGATAAAACAGGAGTAGTAGAATTTGTTAAAGGTTTACTAGAACAAGGGATTGAAGTTATTTCAACAGGTGGTACGAAAAAATTACTAGAAGAAAACGGCTTACAAGTAATCGGTATTTCTGAAGTAACTGGTTTCCCGGAAATTATGGATGGACGTGTAAAAACATTACACCCAAATATTCATGGTGGTCTATTAGCGGTTCGTGATAATGAAACGCATGTAGCGCAAATGAATGAGTTAGGTATGCAGCCAATTGATTTTGTTGTTGTTAACTTATACCCATTTAAAGAAACAATCGCTAAGCCTGATGTAACATTTGCTGATGCAATTGAAAATATTGATATCGGTGGTCCAACAATGATTCGCTCTGCTGCGAAAAATCATAAATTTGTATCGGTAATTGTAGATCCAGTAGATTACGATGTTGTATTAGCAGAACTGAAAGAGAACGGTGAAGTAAAAGAAGAAACAAAACGTAAATTAGCAGCGAAAGTATTCCGTCATACAGCGGCATATGATGCGTTAATCTCTAACTACTTAACAGAGCAAATGGGTGAAGAAAGCCCAGAAACATTAACAGTGACATTTGAGAAAAAACAAGATTTACGCTATGGAGAAAATCCACATCAAAAAGCAACCTTCTATAAAGCACCATTCGCTGTAACTTCTTCTGTTGCATACGCAGAACAATTACACGGTAAAGAATTATCTTACAACAATATTAATGATGCAGATGCAGCACTTAGTATTGTAAAAGAATTTACAGAGCCAGCAGTAGTAGCAGTAAAACATATGAATCCATGTGGTGTTGGAGTGGGTACTGATATTCATGAAGCATACACACGCGCTTATGAAGCAGATCCAGTATCAATCTTTGGTGGAATTATTGCAGCAAATCGTGAAATTGATAAAGCTACAGCAGAAAAGTTACACGAAATTTTCTTAGAAATCATTATTGCACCTTCTTTCTCAAAAGAAGCTTTAGAAGTATTGCAAAGTAAGAAAAACTTACGTCTACTAACTGTAAATATTGAAAAAGCGACAAGTGCAAGCAAAAAACTAACTTCTGTACAAGGTGGTCTTCTCGTTCAAGAGGAAGATACGTTATCATTAGATGAAAGTACAATTTCAATTCCGACAAAACGTGAACCATCAGAGCAAGAGTGGAAAGATTTAAAACTAGCTTGGAAAGTTGTAAAACATGTGAAATCAAACGCAATTGTTTTAGCGAATGATAACATGACAGTTGGTGTAGGCGCGGGACAGATGAACCGTGTAGGTTCTGCAAAAATCGCAATTACACAAGCTGGCGAAAAAGCACAAGGTAGCGCACTTGCATCTGATGCTTTCTTCCCAATGCCAGATACAGTAGAAGAAGCAGCAAAAGCAGGGATTACAGCAATCATTCAACCAGGCGGATCAATCCGTGACGAAGATTCTATCAAAGTGGCGGATAAGTATGGGATTACGATGGTGTTCACTGGCGTACGTCATTTCAAACACTAATAGAGGATATTTAAAAAGTCCGGTCAAGATAACTGTCGCATGTCGTCGTTGCTCTTGATCCTCCTTTTTAAACTTTTATTGATATGAAAACAAACTAGGAGCAGAGCTTCTAGTTTGTACTTATTTAAGTATTGGGGGATGAAATATGAATGTTTTAGTAATTGGCCGCGGTGGGCGTGAGCATGCTTTAGCTTGGAAGTTTGCGCAATCTGAAAAGGTGGAAAAGGTATATGTAGCACCTGGTAATGAAGGTATGCGCGATGTTGCAACACCAGTTGATATTGATGAAAATGATTTTGATGCATTAGTTTTATTTGCTAAAGAGAATAAGGTTGAATTAACTTTCGTTGGACCAGAAATTCCGCTTATGAATGGAATTGTTGATCGATTTAACGAAGAGGGACTTCGTGTGTTTGGCCCAAATAAGGCGGCTGCTGTTATTGAAGGTAGTAAGGCTTTTACGAAAGAATTGATGAAAAAATATGATATTCCAACTGCGGCATATGAAACTTTTACAAACTATGAAGAAGCAGTACAGTATATTCAAAAAGTTGGTGCGCCAATCGTTATTAAAGCTGACGGCCTAGCTGCTGGTAAAGGTGTAACGGTAGCAATGACGCTTGAAGAAGCATTACAAGCTGTGAAAGAGATGCTACAAGATGTGAAGTTCGGCGAAGCGAGCAAGAAGGTCGTTATTGAAGAGTTTTTAGATGGACAAGAATTTTCATTAATGGCATTTGTAAATGGAACAACTGTGCATCCGATGGTAATTGCGCAAGATCATAAACGAGCTTTTGATGGTGATAAAGGTCCAAATACAGGCGGAATGGGTGCGTATTCTCCAGTACCACAAATTTCGGAATCAGCAGTTCAAGAGGCGATAAAAACAGTATTACATCCAACTGCTAAAGCGATGATTGCAGAAAATCGATCGTTTACAGGGATTTTATATGCGGGACTTATTTTAACAAATGATGGCCCAAAGGTAATTGAATTTAATGCACGCTTTGGTGACCCTGAAACGGAAGTAGTATTACCTCGCTTAGAAAATGATTTAGTTGATGTATGTAACGCTGTATTAAATGAAAGTGAATTAACGTTACAGTGGTCAGAGGAAGCGGTAATTGGTGTTGTACTTGCTTCGAAAGGGTATCCGGAAGCATATAAAAAAGGTGACATTATTAAAGGATTAGATGCACTGAACGATGTAATTGTTTTCCATTCAGGTACAGCGATGAAGCATGGTGACTTTGTAACAAATGGTGGCCGTGTACTATTTGTTGCTTGTAAGGCGGACAGTTTACAAGCGGCGAAAGATAAGGTGTATAAAGAAATCGGTAAAATTGAGAGTGATGGTCTATTTTACCGAAGTGATATAGGATATCGTGCAATTGGTCATGAGATGACGAGAAGCTAGTAATATTAAATGTTTTAGCGGTAAGAAAAGCGGAGAATGAGGTAGTTCATTCTCCGCTTTTCTTATTATTTTATTTAGGAACTTTTATAAGATCAATAATGTCAGGGCATTGTAATTGATAAGTTATTGCTGTTGATGAAACTTTCTTTGAAATTTTTCGGCAACTACTATTGGAATATTTAATTTTTTTGTTTTCTGTATTTCGGTCGCTTGTTTTTGAGTAATCAACATCATAATACAAAGATGTTGTCTCTCTTCCTTTTTTTACTGTTAAATCTATGATGAGAGGCTCATCTTTTTCGTTAAATCGAGTGATGCGAATGGAGTGACTCTTATTTGAATTATATTTTTTAATGAAGATATCTAATTTTTCGATATTGTAAACTGTGTCATTCTTTTGAATGACATCACCATATTTTTCGGCGGTTTCAAAACTATATTCTTTATTGGATGTATCAATTGTTGGGCGTTTATTTGAGCAAGCGACAAGATTGAATGAGAGTAGTGCAATAAATAATAAACTCGTTTTTTTATAGTAATGTTTTATAGGCAAAGCGAACCACCTCTATTAATAATGTTATATTTGTATTTTACAATATAATTACAAAGAAAACATCATCATTGTATTAAAAAATCCCACTGATTTCTCAGCGGGATTTTTTATGCATCTTTATCTTTTTTCAATTTTCCTTTTTGCTTTGCCATTTCTCGAAGTAAATACTCGATGTGTGCATTGACGCTACGAAACTCATCATTCGCCCATTTTTCGATGACTGCGTGTAATTCAGGATCAATACGTAATGGAAAGCTTTTCTTTTTAGCCATAATGATTTACAACCCTTTAGTATAGGCTTCCTGTATTAATAACTGGTTGCGCACCTTTATCTGAAACGATGGCAACTAATAAGTTGTTCACCATATTTGCTTTACGCTCGTCATCTAATTCAAGTACGCCTTCCTCATCTAACATATGGATTGAATCTTTCGCCATCTTCACAGCACCTTCAACAATCTCTTTTCTAGCAGCTAATACTGCTTTTGCTTGTTGACGTTGTAGCATTGCATGGGCAATTTCTGTTGCGTAAGCTAAATGTGTTAAACGAGTTTCTAATACTTCTACGCCAGCGATTTGAAGGCGCGCTTCTAACTCACGTTTTAATTCTTCAGAGATTTCTTCAGTATTTCCGCGTAACGTGATGCAAGTTTCATCTTGGAAATTATCATAAGGATATTTTGTTGCGACGTGGCGGATTGCTGTTTCACTTTGAATTTCTACAAATCGATCGTAATGTTCAACACCGAACATTGCTTTTGCAGAATCAACTACTTTATATACGATAACGGCTGCAATTTCAATTGGATTTCCCTCAATATCGTTTACTTTTAACTTCTTACTATTAAAGTTTTCAACACGTAACGATACAGTTTGACGGAATGCGAATGGAATTGTTAAAAATAAACCGTTTTGACGAATTGTTCCTAAATAATTACCGAAAAACGTAATAACTTTTGCTTGGTTTGGTTGAACAATACCAATACCTGTAGCAAGAACGGCGGCTAAAATAATAGTTAATGCCGCTCCTATGAAAATTTCTTGTACAAGGAAAAATACACCAATAGCGGCTAAAATTAAAATCCCAATAACACCGAGAAAACCATTTACATAAAAAACTTGTTTTTCTTTCATATGATCGCCTCCTGATATAAAAATGATATCACTTTTATATCATTTTATGCAAGGGCTTTACACTTAATTTTCTGAAATTATTGATTAGGTATTTCTTATGTATATTTTGAGGTCTGAAACGAGAATGTACGTTCTGTTTTATGGTAAAATAAAGAAGACTTAACCGCCCACTGCAGCAGCTAAGTCCCTTTGAGAGCATCTTGCATCGTGACAAATGATTCAAAGCGGTTTTGCCAGGATTATATCTTCAATCGCTGACTCAATCTCTTTGTCAGAAGCGTCAAAACTTCCATTTGACTGTGGTTTGTCGTGATTGGAAGTTTGATTCACTTCTTCTTTAGCATGTCCCTTTTCGGTAAAATTCATGCTAGGCATTTTAAATGCCCCCATATTCATGTATTTTCCGAATTTCCACATTTCAACAACGGGGCAGAAACGAACAATTCCCTCTGCGATTTTCATTGCACCAATCCATAGCAAGACGTTAGACCAAGTGCACCACGGCTTGCATACAAGTTTAGCACTACTACAGCCGAAGAGGATAAGTCCGAGTGTAATTCGAATTAGGGCATTTATTGTACCGATGTTTTGCTTCATTAGAAAAACACTCCTTTTTATGAAAGTTGAAATAGATAATACTATTTCTCTTATTAGTATCCCGTGTGATTTTGGGGATATGTAATCCAACATTTGACGTTGAAAAAGATGTTGGAATGTGCGTGTGTGTAAGTAGCTTTTTTTGTTATAATGAAAGAATGCACAAAAGGAAGTTCAAAGTTAAATCCTCTCGTTTGAAAAACTATGGAAGAGGGAATTCCAAACTTAATTCTCCGTTTTAAACAAATATTTAAGATGAAGTTAAAAAAATCCTGATGAAAATAAACTGTTATTTTGAACAGAAATATATATAACTAGAGAAAAGAAAGGGTGTTTTCATGTACGATATTTCCGGGTGGAAACATGTATTTAAGCTTGATCCAAATAAGGAGTTAAGTGACGAACATTTAGAAATGATTTGTGAGTCTGGAACAGATGCTGTTATTGTAGGCGGAAGTGATGGAGTTACAATTGATAATGTATTACACATGCTAGTTAGCATTCGTAGATATGCAGTTCCTTGTGTGTTAGAGGTTTCTGATGTGGAAGCAATTACACCAGGATTTGATTTTTATTATATCCCAAGCGTTTTAAATAGCCGAAAGGTAGAATGGGTAACAGGTGTTCATCACGAGGCTTTGAAAGAATTTGGGGATATTATGGACTGGGACGAAATTTTCATGGAAGGGTATTGTGTTTTAAATCCGGAAGCGAAAGTAGCTCAGCTTACAGATGCGAAATGTGATGTAACAGAAGATGATGTAATTGCATACGCGCGTTTAGCAGACAAGCTATTACGTTTACCGATATTTTATTTAGAATATAGCGGTACGTATGGAGACGTTGAACTTGTTAAAAATGTAAAAGCAGAATTAAAACAAGCGAAGTTATATTATGGCGGCGGTATTTCTAATGCTGAACAAGCGAAGGAAATGGCACAATACGCTGATACAGTAGTGGTTGGGAATATTATTTATGATGATATAAAATCCGCGCTAAAAACAGTTAAAGCAGTAAAAGGAGAGTAGGTGCAGGCGTATATGAGTAAGACAGATAAGTTATTAAATGGTTTAAATCCGCAGCAACAAAAAGCAGTACAAACAACGAACGGACCACTTCTATTAATGGCAGGTGCAGGTAGTGGTAAAACACGTGTGTTAACACATCGTATTGCGTATTTACTTGGTGAAAAAGGTGTAGCGCCATGGAATGTACTAGCTATTACCTTTACAAATAAAGCGGCGCGTGAAATGCGCGAGCGTATTGATACACTTGTCGGACCAGAAGCAGAAGATATTTGGATTTCTACGTTCCACTCTATGTGTGTACGTATTTTACGACGTGATATCGATCGTATTGGTATTAATCGTAACTTTACAATCTTAGATTCAGGCGATCAGTTAACTGTAGTCAAAAAAATTATGAAAGAGCGCAATATTGATCCGAAGAAATTTGAGCCGCGCTCTATTTTAGCTGGTATTAGTAATGCGAAAAATGAATTGTTATCTGCAGATAAATATGCGAAAAAAATTACAATCGCTGATCCATATGAAAAATTAACGAGCGATGTATATACAGAATATCAAAAACGTCTTCTGAAAAATAACTCATTAGACTTTGATGATTTAATTATGACAACGATTCAGCTATTTGAACGTGTTCCAGAAGTACTAGAGTTTTATCAGCGTAAGTTCCAATATATTCACGTGGATGAGTATCAAGATACGAACAAAGCGCAGTACCTTCTTGTAAAACATTTAGCAGCACGTTTTAAAAATTTATGTGTTGTAGGTGACTCAGATCAGTCTATTTACCGCTGGCGCGGGGCTGACATTTCTAACATTTTGTCATTCGAAAAAGACTATGAGAATGCGCAAGTTATTCTGTTAGAACAAAACTATCGTTCGTCACAAAATATTTTAAATGCAGCGAATGCTGTTATTGAAAAAAATTCAAACCGTAAACCGAAAAAATTATGGACAGACAATCAAGTTGGAAGCAAAATCTCATATTACCGTGCTGCGACGGAAAAAGACGAAGCATACTTTGTTGCGAAAAAAATTCGTGACGATATTCAAATGGGAAAACGAAAATATACTGATTTTGCAGTGTTATATCGTACAAATGCGCAGTCTCGTATGGTCGAGGAGATTTTCCTGAAATCTAATATTCCTTACAAAATTGTCGGCGGTACGAAGTTCTACGATCGTAAAGAGATTAAAGACATTTTGGCGTATTTACGTTTAATTGGGAATCCAGATGATGAGATTAGTTTCGCGCGTATTATAAACATGCCAAAGCGCGGGATTGGTGCGACTTCTATCGATAAAATTATTAATTACGGTGTACAAAATGGAATTTCATTAACGGCTGTATTCGATGAGATTGAGCATGTTGGAGTAAGTGCAAAAATTACAAAGGCAGTAAAAGAATTCGCAGGTTTATTACACAACTGGGTAAATATGCAAGAGTATTTATCTGTTACAGAGTTGGTAGAGGAAGTTATTGAAAAAACAGGCTATCGCGATATGTTGAAAAACGAGCGTACTTTAGAAGCGGAAGGTCGTCTAGAGAACTTAGATGAGTTTTTATCTGTTACGCAAACATTTGAATCTCAAAGCGAAGATAAGAGCCTCGTTGCATTCTTAACAGACTTAGCGCTTGTTGCTGATATTGATCGTGTCGATGAAGATCCAACTGCTGGTGAGGAAGTTATTTTAATGACGATGCATTCAGCGAAAGGGCTAGAGTTCCCAGTTGTCTTTATTGTTGGGCTAGAGGAAGGAATATTCCCGCATACTCGTTCTCTAATGGAAGAAGATGAAATGCAAGAAGAACGTCGCCTTGCTTATGTAGGTATTACGCGTGCAGAAGAAGAGTTATATTTATCCAATGCACAAATGCGTACTTTATTTGGTAGAACAAGTATGAACGCTGCTTCTCGATTTATTACAGAAATCCCGGCAGAGCTAGTAGAATCGTTAAATGAAACAGCGCCAAAGCGTGAAACTTCGTTTGGTGCAAAAGGCAGAACGACAAGTACAAGTAGAATGACAACTACAACCACAACACGCTCTCGTTCAGCTTTCGCGCGTCCTGCAGCTAAGACAACAGGCGGCGAGCAAATTGGCTGGGCAGTAGGCGATAAAGCTTCCCACCAAAAATGGGGAGTCGGTACAGTTGTCAGTGTAAAAGGTGAAGGTGATGCAAAAGAATTAGATATTGCGTTCCCAAGCCCAATTGGTGTTAAACGTTTGTTAGCAAAATTTGCACCTGTGACGAAACAATAGGAAAGGAATGAGGATATGTCAAAAGAGATAGCAAAACAACGTATAGAAGAACTGCGTGATTTGTTAAATACATTTAACTATCAGTATCACGTATTAGACAATCCTTCTGTTTCTGATGCGGAGTATGACCGTAATATGCAGGAGCTTATAAAATTAGAAGCAGAGAATCCAGAGTTTATGAGTGAAGACTCTCCCTCCATTCGCGTTGGGGGAACTGTTCTTGATATATTTGAAAAAGTAACACATAAGTCACCGATGTTAAGTTTAGGAAATGCATTTAACGAAGGAGATTTACGTGATTTTGATCGACGAGTACGCCAAGGAATTGATGATGCGAATGTAAGATATATATGCGAATTAAAAATTGACGGACTTGCTGTTTCACTTCATTATGAAAAAGGACGCTTCATTCAAGGGGCAACACGTGGTGATGGTGTAACAGGTGAAGATATTACCCAAAATTTAAAAACGATTAAAGCGATCCCGCTCCGTCTAAATGAAGAAGTAACATTAGAAGCACGAGGCGAAGCTTATATGCCGAAGCGTTCATTCGTTAAGTTAAATGAAGAAAAAGAACAAAATGGTGAAGATGTATTTGCGAATCCGCGTAATGCGGCAGCAGGTTCAATACGCCAACTTGATCCAAAAATTGCAGCGAAGCGTAACTTATCTATGTTTGTGTACGGTCTTGCGAATGTAGAAGAAAAAACAATTCCATCACATAGTGAATCGCTTGATTTCTTAGGTGAACTTGGATTCAAAACAAATCCAAATCGACGTACATGTGAGACAATTGAAGAAGTTATAGCTTATGTAGAAGAATGGCAAGAAAAACGTCCGCATCTTGATTATGAGATTGATGGAATCGTTATAAAAGTAGATGATGTTGCTCTTCAAGAAAGTTTAGGAACTACAGCAAAGAGTCCAAGATGGGCGATTGCTTATAAATTCCCGGCTGAAGAAGTTGTAACAAGATTAACAGGCATTGAATTAAGTGTTGGTCGCACAGGGGTTGTAACACCGACTGCAGAGCTAGAGCCAGTGCGAGTGGCTGGTACTATCGTTCGTCGTGCTTCTTTACATAACGAAGATTTAATTCGTGAAAAGGACATTCGAATTGGTGACTATGTTGTAGTGAAGAAGGCTGGAGATATTATTCCTGAAGTTGTGAACGTTATTTTCGATAAGCGTACTGGTGAGGAAGAAGAATATCATATGCCAACGCATTGCCCAGCATGTGAGAGTGAACTAGTTCGTTTAGAAGAAGAAGTAGCACTTCGTTGTATAAATCCAACTTGTCCAGCTCAAATTCGAGAAGGATTAATTCATTTCGTTTCAAGAAATGCAATGAATATTGATGGACTTGGAGAACGTGTCATTACACAACTCTTTGATGCGGATTATATTCGTACATTTGCTGATTTATATTCGTTGACGAAAGAGCAATTATTGCAGCTAGAACGATTCGGTGAAAAATCAGCAACGAATTTAGTGCAAGCAATTGAGAATTCTAAAGACAACTCATTAGAGCGATTATTATTTGGCCTTGGTATTCGCCATGTCGGAGCAAAAGCAGCACGTACATTTGCAGAGCATTTCGAAACGATGGATGCACTTGTGAAAGCAACGGAAGAAGAACTAAAAGCAATTAATGAGATTGGTGAAAAAATGGCTCAATCCGTCGTGACGTATTTTGATAATGAAGACGTATTAGAGTTATTACAACAATTTAAAGAGTATGGCGTGAATATGGCATACAAAGGTATAAAAATTGCTGATTTACAAAATGTTGAGTCGTACTTCACAGGAAAAACTGTCGTTTTAACAGGTAAATTAGAAGTTATGGGACGTAGTGAAGCGAAGAAGAAGATTGAGGCATTAGGTGGAAAAGTCACAGGAAGTGTTAGTAAAAGTACGGATTTAGTTGTTGCAGGTGAAGCGGCAGGTTCGAAATTAGCACAAGCAGAGAAGCATAATGTTGAGGTTTGGAATGAAGAGAGGTTCTTACAAGAGCTAAATAAGTAAGAGGTGCAAACTTACCATGAAAAAAATAGCATTAGCGGTATTAAGCCTTGGCCTACTCGTAAGTGGGTGTAGTGCAGGTGCCGATAAAGATGAGAAATCGGGGAAAGCAAAAGAACAAGCAATCGTTCCAAAGTACGCTATCTCGGATGAATATTATAAGACGACTATTCCATTTGACGCAGGAGCAGCACGTGGTTTAGTTGTGCAAGGAGTAAATAATCGTCTTGATATAGATGAATTTGAAACGGGATTAATGCGTATTGCGAAAGAATCCTTTAGTACGAAAGATCATTTCTTTAAAGGTGGAGATGTTCTAGATGCTCAAGCTATACAAATGCTTGTTAAAAGAAAGCGTACAGATGTTGAGCAAAAGGAACTAGAGGACAAATTAAAAAAGGATGCAGTTAAATTTCCAAACATTGGTTTGAATCCGGCGTTAGGTGGAGGGTCTGAATCATTAGAGGAAAAAAATAAAAAAAATCCAATATATATTTCAAATATTTTAGAGCATGATTATTATGTGAAAAAAGACGAGAAAGATGAGAAAGGTGAGCGCCAAGGCATTGTAGTTGGCTTAGCGATGAACTCGGTTCATTATTATGAGGAAGAGCATGGTTATCCGCGTGAGGCTAAAATTGAGCAAGAAAAAATGTTAGCTGAAGGGAAAAAAATGGCGCAAGAAGTCTTGAAATTTATGCATCAAAAAAAGCCTGAAACAAAAAATCTTCCGATAACATTTGCAATTTATCGTCAGGCTCCAAAGGCTTCACTCGTGCCAGGTAACTTTGTTTCTTATGCAAATGTCGAAAAAGGCAGTGAAACGGTTGAGGATTGGAAACAAATTAATGAGAAATATTATTTGTTCCCATCTGAACAAGCGAAAACAGATAATAAACGTGAAGATCTGGCGAGAGTATCAAACTTTAAAGCGAAACTAGGAGATTATTTCCAAGGAGACTATACAGCTGTTATCGGTACTGGTATGTATAGAGATGATGAATTAAGAGAAATAAAGCTTGATATTCCTGTCCAGTTTAATGGGAAAGCAGAAATAATTGGTTTTACACAATATGTAGCCGGGCTTGTTATGGAATACTTCCCGAATTATATGAAAGTACAAGTAACGATTAAATCTGTAGAACGTCCAGAAGCGATTATTATACGTGAAGCGAAGCAAGATGAACCATTTGTGAAAATTTTAGATTAAATAGAAGGGCCGTTCCTTTGTGGAACGGCTTTTTTTCTTGGGTAATTTTGTTATAATTTAAAATGTTATAAATAATGGGGCAAGGGGTAAAGCACATGGACGAATTAAGTTTTCAAGTCATTATTTTATTAATTGCATTCGGCTTTTTAGCAGCTTTTATTGATTCAGTTGTTGGCGGTGGAGGATTAATCTCGCTTCCGGCACTTATGTTTGTTGGTTTGCCACCAGCTTCGGCAATTGCAACGAATAAATTAGCTGCAACGATGGGGACGTTTACGAGTGCAGTTTATTTTATTCGATCAGGAAAGGTCGATTTTAAAATTGTAGGAAAGTTAATCCCGTTAACTGTTATAGGAGCGGTCGCAGGCGCTTTAGTAGTAAAGTTTATTCCGCCGGATATTTTACGTCCGTTAGTGCTTGTGATGTTGGTGTTTATTGCCATTTATATTATTGCAAAAAAGGATTGGGGAAGTGTATCTACCTATAAGAAGATGACGAAAAGAAAAACATTAATATTTTTCTTTGTTATTTTAATGCTAGGGTTTTACGATGGATTTTTTGGACCAGGGACAGGATCCTTTTTAATTTTTGCATTTTTATTAGTTGGTTTGGATTTTATTCAAGCGGCAGCATCTGGAAAACTTTTGAACTTTGTTAGTAATATCGTATCTTTAATTACTTTTTTATTTTTAGACGTAATTCATTTTGAATACGGTATTATTATGGGATTGTCGATGATTTTTGGCGCTTATTTTGGATCGAAGTTTGCAGTCCAAAAAGGTGTTGGATATGTAAGAACTTTATTTTTGTTAGTAACTATTTTATTGATTGGAAAAAACATTTTGGAATATACTCATATTTTGTAGAGTTATACGTATGTATAACTCTATTTTTTTATTATATTTTAAAAATTAATTAATTTTTAAA
>NZ_WIPE01000007.1:0-9954 GCF_009760835.1 Bacillus sp. EE-W1
CCCCCACTGATTAAAGTTTCACTTTATAGACCCCGATGATGACAAGTATAACGATTGTTAATGGTAATCCTATAGTAGTAAGAAGTAAGGGATCCATCTTATAACTTCTTTAATATTATTTCTTTTTATTATAAGAGAAAACTGTAATTTCGATAAAATAAGAAAAAAACTGATTTTTCTAAATATATCCAATTTGATTGACTTTTCATTTTTTCAGAATTATAATTCAAAATATACAATTTGAACCAAATAATAATATAGCAATTTACTTATCCAGAGAGGTAGAGGGACTGGCCCTATGACACCTCAGCAGCGGGTTCTGTAACAGGAACACTGTGCTAATTCCAGCAAGCAAGTCTTGAAAGATAAGTGATGGGCCTTCGTTTATTAAGCCTTGATCTTATTTTTTAAGATCAAGGCTTTTTGTGTTTTAAGAAGCGGAAAAGTAATAGGAACAAATATGTCAATAAAACAAAGTAAATACATTTGTTTAGGGGGTTATTGAAGTGTATGTTATTAAAAAACTATCGGTTATGGTGTTCACGCTATGGGTCATTACAACAGTAACATTTTTGATTATGCATATCATTCCAGGGGATCCATTTTCATCAGATGCGAAAATCTTTCCTGAAGAAGTGATACAAAACATGAGAGCGAAGTATCACCTTGATGAACCGTTATGGAATCAATATGTTGCTTATTTAGATGGCGTAGTTCATTTTGATTTTGGTGAATCTGTTCAATCCACAGGTCAAGGTGTATCAGAAATTATAACGACAGGATTTGGTCCATCAGCGATTATTGGTTTACAAGCACTTGTTATTTCATTATTAGTCGGAATTGCAGCAGGTACATTTGCAGCTCTATATCATGGGAAAGTAATTGATTATAGTGTGAGCTTACTTGCGATTCTCGGTATTTCTATTCCAAGTTTTATTTTAGCACCACTATTTATACAAGTATTTGCTATACAATTTGAACTTTTACCAGTAGCGTCTTGGGGCACATTCGAACATACGGTATTGCCATCCTTCGCATTAGCGTTAGGACCAATCGCGGTTATTACAAGATTTGTTCGCTCTAATATGATTGAAGTTTTGCAGAGTGATTATATTAAGCTAGCGAGAGCGAAAGGCATACCAATTAAGAAAATCATTATAAGACATGCTCTTCGAAATGCGATTGTTCCGGTACTTACATTTGTTGGACCGTTAATGGCTGGACTTTTAACAGGAACTTTCGTTATTGAAAAAATATTTTCCATTCCTGGTCTAGGAAAATATTTTGTAGATAGCATTTTTAACCGGGATTATCCGGTCATTATGGGAACAACGATTTTCTATAGTGCATTATTAATTTCTTGTATTTTCATTACAGATATTATTCACCGTATTGTGGATCCGCGTATTCGTTCTATTACGTAAGGAGGGGGGCATTTAAATGGGAGCTTATGAAATCAATAAACAGTTATTAACGAATGAGGAGAAAAAAGAATTAACGATAAATAAAGATCAGCAAACGATTAGTCGAAAGAAGGAAGTGTTTCGCAAGTTTATATCAAACCCTATAGCAGTTTTAGGGGCAGTGACGTTATTACTAATTATTATTTTCTCACTGGTTGGCGAAAGTTTAACGGCATTTACTGCGAGTGAACAAGTAAAAGAAGCAACAAACCTCCCACCTAGTAGTGAGCATTGGTTCGGAACAGATGATTTAGGAAGGGACATATGGGCGCGCACCTGGGCTGGAGGGAAAATTTCACTAACAGTTGGATTAGTGGCAGCGGCTCTTGATATAGGAATAGGTGTACTAATCGGGGGCTTTAGTGGATATGTGAGAGGACGTAGTCGCCTTGGAACGTTAATTGATGAGTGGATTGTACGAGGGATTGAAGTGTTATACGGTATCCCATATTTATTAATTGTTATTTTATTATTAATCGTTATGAAACCAGGGCTTTTTACAATTATTATTGCCCTTGCATTAACAGGATGGATTGGCATGGCACGTCTCGTTAGGGCACAAGTATTATCTTTAAAGCAAAGAGAATTTGTTATTGCAGCAGAGCGATTAGGTACATCGCATATGAAGATTATATACGGACACATCATTCCGAATTTAACAGGCATTATTATCGTAAATTTATCATTTACAATTCCAGCAGCTATTTTCTCAGAATCATTTTTAAGCTTTATCGGACTCGGAGTACAATCACCAGCAGCGAGCTGGGGAACGATGACGAACGATGCACTCGGGACATTACTAAGCGGAGAATGGTGGCAATTATTCTTCCCAGCAATCATGATTGCACTCATTATGTTTGCATTTAATGCAATTGGTGATGGTTTGCAAGATGCAATTGATCCGAAGATTGTAAAACGGAATCGAAAGGAGAAAAAACATGGGACAGCTCTTATCTTTAGAAAACGTAACATTGGTCGTTGAAAAAGAGAGTAGTAAGCAAGCAATTGTGAAGCATGTTTCCTTTTCTATTAATGAAGGTGAAATCGTTGCACTTGTAGGAGAAAGTGGTTCAGGAAAAAGTGTTACAGCACAATCTATTGTCGGATTAAATCAAGAATCTATTCACATTCATGACGGAAGCATCTCTTTCCAATCTCAAAGGTTGACGAATTTACAAGAATCAGAATGGAATCAAATTCGAGGGAAAGATATTTCATTTATCTTTCAAGACCCTCTGTCCTCTTTAAATCCGACGATGAAAGTAGGAAGGCAAATTACAGAAGTGATTTTGCAACATGAGAAAAAATCGAAAAGAGAAGCAAAAGAAATTGCGATTAACTTATTAAATGATTTAGGGATACATGAAGCAGAGAAACGTTTTGAACAGTACCCACATCAATTAAGCGGAGGCATGAGGCAACGTATTTGTTTAGCAATTGCGTTTGCGTGTCACCCAAAGCTCGTTATTGCAGATGAGCCTACAACTGCATTAGATGTAACGATTCAAAAGCAAATTATGGGGTTATTAAAAGAGCGCAAAGAAAAACAAAATACGAGTATTTTATTAATTACACATGATTTGGCGCTTGTACGTGAAGTAGCTGACCGAGTAGTTGTGATGTACGGGGGACGTGTTGTTGAAAAAGGGACGATAAAAGAAGTGATAGGTTCACCTAAGCACCCATATACGAAAAGTTTATTGCAAGCTATTCCGAATATGGATGATTCCGAAAAGGTACTTAGGGCCATTGAGGGAACAACACCATCAATTGAAACGTTAAATAGCTTTGGGTGCCCATTTGTAAATAGATGCCCAGTAGCAATACAAGAATGTGTTCATCGTTTCCCTGATAGAACAGCATATTCTGGGGAACACAGTTCACATTGTTGGCAACATGTTCTAGAGCATGACCAAGCGAAATCAAAAGAGAAGGTGAATGCCTCATGACGACAGATTTAATTACTGTAAAGCAAGTAACGAAAACGTATGGAAGTAAAAAGAAAGAAATCATAGCGCTAAAAGATATATCACTTTCTATCCCGAAAGGAACAACGCTTGGCATTATTGGAGAAAGTGGTTCAGGAAAGACAACACTTGGTAAGCTCATAGCTGGGATCGAGAGCCCAACGTCTGGTCAAATTGATTATAACGGTCAAGTTGTTCACAAGTTGAAATCAGCTCATAAGCGAGATTTCTTGCAGAAAGTACAATTCATTTTTCAAGATTCAACAGCTGCATTAAATCCGCGCTGGAAAGTACGCGATAGCGTAACAGAAGGATATATTTCATTCGGTTTAGGTGATAAAGGATTGAAAGATGAGGTAGCAGGTGATGCGCTAGAACGTGTTGGATTAGATAGACGATATACTGATCGATACCCACACGAATTTAGCGGAGGACAACGTCAACGGATCGCTATTGCAAGGGCGTTATTATGTGAGCCAGAAGTATTAATCCTGGATGAACCAATTTCAGCGTTAGATGTTTCACTTCAAATCCAAATTGTGCACTTGTTGCAAAAGATTCAAAAGGAACAAGGCTATACATATTTATTTATCGCGCATGATTTACCGATGGTTCACTACTTATGTGAAAAAGTGGCTGTCTTATATAAAGGAGAACTTGTTGAATTTGGAAATACGGACGAAGTATTCCGTAATCCACAACATTCTTATACAAAAACATTATTAGCATCAACACCAAAAATTTCGGGTTAAAGGAGAATGTAGGATGAAGAAGTTTTTATTATTTGTCATTATGACCGTATTAGCAATTACTTCTGTCGCTTGCGGTAAAAAAGAGGTGCAAAAGGCGAGTGCTGGTAAGGGAGAAGGAGATCGATTAGTAACGAATATTGGTAGCGATCCATATACACTCGATTCCGCTATTGCAACAGATAGCACATCAGGTTATGTAATTGGACATTTATTCTCAAGCTTATATACGCAAGATAGTGATGGGAAATATCAAAATGAATTAGCAGAGAAAGAAGAAGTAAATGCAGATGGAACTGAATATACAATCCATTTAAAGAAAGATATTAAATGGTCAGATGGTTCTCCTATTACAGCAAATGATTTTGAATTTGCATGGAAGCGGTTATTAAATCCGAAAACGGGTTCTATGAATGGGACAGAAATGTACTTTATTAAAGGCGCAGAGGCGTATAATACTGGAAAAGGTGAAGAAAGCCAAGTTGGTATTCAAGTTGCTGATCCTCAAACATTAAAGGTAACACTTGAGCACCCAGTTGCTTCTATTAAACAAAAATTAGCGAGTTCATTATTTATTCCATTATCTAAAAAATCAATTGATGATAACAACAAATTAAAAACAGATCCAAAAGAGTTAATTACAAATGGACCATTCACGTTAAAAGAATGGAAGCATAACCAAGCAATTACAGTACAAAAAAATAAAGAATACTATGATAAAAAGGTAACATTAAAAGAAATTGAGTTTCGTATTATTCCAGATTCTAAAACAGCGTACCAATTATACAAATCAAAAGAATTAGATTTACTAAGTGGTTTACCACAAGAAATGATTGAGAAAGAAAAAGGAAATAAAGAATATAAGCGTGTTGCGGGATTCTCATCTTATATTTATTCGTTTAACGTAGAAAAAGAGCCATTCACAAATGCGAAAGTACGTAAAGCATTTTCATTAGCAGTTGATCGTAAGTTTATCGTTGAAAAACTGTATAAGAATAATGCGCAAGAAGCATATGCATTCGTTCCAGAAGGAGCAAAAACACAAAGTGGTCGTGATTTCCGTAAAGAAAAAGGTGATTACGTAAAATTTGATACAACAGAAGCGAAAAAATTATTAGAAGAGGGTATGAAAGAACAAGGTTGGTCTACATTACCTGAAGTAACATTAAAATTCACAACGGATACACAGCATAAAAAAGTAGCAGAAGCAATGCAGGAAATGTTTAAGAAAAATCTTGGTGTAGATATTAAATTAGAAAATAAAGAGTGGAAGAGTTACATCGATACATATAAGCAAAGTGATTTCCAATTAGCTTATATGGGATGGGGCGGTTCTTTATTAGACCCAATTACTAAACTAGATTTATATGCAGGTGATGGTCCAAACAACTATGCAAAATGGCATAATAAAGAATTTGACGCTTTAATCAAAGAAGCAGAAGTTGAACAAAATGAAGATAAGCGTTTTGATTTATTGCATAAAGCAGAAGATATTATGTTTACAGATTCACCGTTAATTCCAATTATATTCCCTTCTGATTCTTACTTACAAAAAGGATCAGTATCTGGACTTCAATATTATGTTGGATCTAAACCAGATTTAAGATATGCAAAAATAAAGAAGTAGGCAACCGCCTACTTCTTTATTTTATTTCTCTTTTATATTCTTTTTTCGTTCCATCAGAGAAGACAACTTCTAAATCAAACTTTTGGTAGTCTTTATCAAGTTTGAACACATTTACTACTTGATCGATTACTTCTTGGTCAGGAGTATCTTTATCAAATTTTAATTCTTGTAGAAGTGGGCTTAATTTTGTAATAGCCTCGTCACCTGTAAACTTTGCATTTGATTTGTGGTCTTCAAGTTTTGCTTCCATTTTCTTATCAGCTGCTACATTCTTATAATCAGCCTCGTAGTCTTTCTTTGTATCTTGATAGTCTGCATCTAAACTAAATTCATTGAAGTTAAGTTTTAAATCAGCAGGAGCTTCATTTTTTGCTTCTTCAGTAGTTTTCTTATTAGAAGTTGTATCTTCTTTTGCAGGAGCTTTACATCCTGTTAATACAGGTACTAGCATAAGCGCTAATAAAACTGATAGTAAAATTCTCATTATAATTTCCTCCTTATGTAAATTCGTTCTATACAAGTTTTTCCCAAAATCATGTAATTATGTATGTGTTGAAAATAAATTATTAACTGGTAGCCACAAAGTTTAATCCGCAATTTAAATCAAAAATGATTTTTATGTATATGGTAAATTAAGGTTGTGAGGAGGTACTAAAATGCATGAAGAATATAAAGAGATGATAAAAAAAGCAATTGAATATATAGAGGAGCATTTACATGAGGAGCTTACAACAGAAAGAGTGGCGTCTCACAGTGCAGTATCGATGTACCATTTTCATCGCATCTTTCAAAGATATGTTGGGATGAGTGTAACGGATTATATTCGAAAGAGAAGGTTAACTCATGCTGCGCAAGCTTTAGTGTCAACGGAGAGGGCTGTTATTGATATTTTTTCCTTACAAGAGGCATTTACGAGAGCCTTTAAAAGAATGTTTCAATTGCCACCGAAGAAATATCGAAAGTACTTCCAGTCATTTTATATAGAAAGAGAGGGTGTTTCAATGCAAAAAAGTATACCGAAAGGATGGATCTTAAGTGGAAGTCATCCTGCTGAATATGAGATGGGTTTAGACTATGAAGTTGCCCATCAAGGAAAAGTATCTGCATACATAAAAGCAAAAGAGAATGTTACGCACGGAGGATTTTCAACATTAATGCAAATGTTCCGAGCGGATAAATATGTAGGTAAAAGATTACGTTTAACAGCATTTGTTAAGAGTGAGAACGTAAGAGATTGGGCAGGATTGTGGATGAGAGTAGACGGAAAAGATACAGAACCACTCGCTATGGATAACATGCAAAATCGCCCAATTAAAAATACGAATAACTGGCAATCGTACTCGGTTGTATTAGATATAAAAGAAGAAGCACTTGGTATAGCATTTGGTGTCTTATTATCAGGGGAAGGTTGTGTGTGGCTAGATAGTATTCGATTTGATGAAGTGGATGAAAAAATTCCTTCAACAGATTTGGCTGAAAATTTTTATGAAACACTACTAGAAGAGCCAATAAATCTGCAATTTGAAGAGATAGAAAAGTAAGGAGAAAAGATATGTTCAAATATGCAAAACTAATAAGTATTAGTTTAGTAGTATCGTCTTGTATTATGGAAATTAACTATTTCATTAGCTATCTGTGGTCGGGACATATACCTTCTTTGACGTGGAGAACATATTTGATGTTTATGTTTATATTTATAATGAGTTTTAGTTCGATGCAAAAAGAAGGGGAAGAGGATTATTGACAATAGTCTTCTTCGCCTTTCTTTCATTAACACAAATGTTCATAACTGTTTTCGGAAATGCAGGTATGATCTTTAATATAATTTCACTATCATTACAACTTGTAAGTTCGGGTGTAATTGTACCACATGAGATGCTTTCTAAAACATATCAAACAATCGGTGAATTATTTCCCGCAACATATGCAGCGAATGGCTATTATACAATAATATTTGGGGGAGTAAGTTTAGAGAAAAATATTATTTCATTATTAGTCATTATATTAGTTACACAATTGGTAGCAGTAATTACTGTATCTATAAAAGGAATAGTAAAGAGAAGAAGCTATGTAGTTAAAGAAGTATAAAATAAAAAAGGTATCCTGCGATTGGATACCTTTTTTATTTTATTATTTTGTAACTTCTGTCCACTTGTAGTTAAATTCACCACCGAAGTCAGTTGTTACAAGCCCTTTAATAAATCCGCGTTGTAGGTAAGAACGACCTTGTTGGTATAAAGGAGCGACAGCACCGTCTTGTAATAGGATTTTTTCAGCTTGCTTCATTGCTTCAAAGCGAGCCTTTTCATCGCTAGCTAAATCTGTTTTCACTTTATGAATGAGTGCATCGTACTCTTTGTTAGAGTATTTATCGAAGTTATAAGCACTATCTGTTGTAAATAAATCTAAGAATGTAATTGGGTCAGCGAAGTCAGGGCCCCAGCCATCAATACCGATTTCATAGTCACCACTTAATAGTAGTTTCAGCTGTTGTTTACGTGGTTGTGGTTTTAATGTCACTGTTAATCCATCTAGGTTCTTTTCTAGTTCACCTTTTAAATATTCACCAGTTTTTTTAGCTAAAGCATTATCACTTGTTAATAGTTCGATTGTTACTTTGTCAGTACCAAGTTCTTGTTTCGCTTTTTTCCAGTTTTCTTTCGCTGTTTTCACATCATCTTTGACTAGGTTTCCGTTTTCTTTACGGAAGTCGTTACCTTCTGGACTCTTTGCGAATTTCGCAGGAACCATTCCTTCAGCTGGAATAGCACCATTATTTAAAATTGTTTCTACGTATGCTTTTTTATTCATTGCTCCGTTAATAGCAAGGCGTGCATGTTGATTTTTTAATGTTTCATTTTTTTGATTGAGTCGTAAAAATTGAATACCAACTTCAGCACGGTCCTTGAAGTTTGGATCGCCCTTATATTTATCAACAAACTCTGCAGTTAAAGCAACGCGATCAATTTGTCCTGAATCGTATAAGTTAACTTCTGTAGATTTATCTTTAACGACATTGAAGTTGATTTCTTCTAATTTTACAGTTTTAGCATCCCAATAGTTGGGGTTCTTCTTCAATTGAAAGCTTTGCTCGTGTTTCCAGTTATCTAATATGAAAGCACCGTTGTAAATTAAATGATTTGTTTCTAAACCATATTTATTGCCCTGAGATTTTAAGTAATCTTCATTAATTGGTAAGAATGTTGAGAATGTCGTTAAGCTTAAGAAGTAGGGAACAGGACGGTCTAGTTGTACTTCTAACGTTTTATCATCAAGAGCTTTGACACCTAGTTGATCAATTGGCAATTGTTTCTGGCTTATTTGTTTCGCATTCTGTATATCGAAGAATAAGAATGCATATTCAGCTGCTGTATCAGGATTTACGGCACGTTGCCAAGCGAAGACAAAGTCCTTTGCTGTAACTGGAGTACCGTTTGACCATTTTGAATCACGCAGGTGGAATGTATATTTTGTTTTATCGGGACTAAGGTCAACCGACTCAGCAACACCAGGAATTGGTTTGTTATCTTCTCCCATTGCATATAAACCTTCAAAAACATTGCGCATTACGCTCATGGATTCCCCATCCGTTGCTTTTGCAACATCCATTGTTGGAATTTCTGAAGCGAATGATAAGTTAATTGCCTGTTTATCATTTGCTTTCGCTCCGCTTGCATGATCTTTATTTTCTCCGCAAGCAGTTAGTAATAGACTTGCCCCTAAAACAGATGCAACAACAGGTACAACTTTTTTCTTCATTGTTCGTTCCTCCCTAAATGTGTTGTTCGTAACGTCGTAATGTCCACGTTTTGAAGTGTAGCTATAGAAGAAGAGAAAACCTATTATAGATATGTGTATGTAGGTAATCAGGTGTTCTATATGTATATACATGTTGATCTATAATCTATCGTTATATGTTTCAACGTAGTAGACGTTATATTTTGATGGTGAAATATTTTGTTTCTTTGATTATTTAGAATATTAACACTGGAAAGAACTATATGTCAATAATAAAAATAGATTGTTAATTTCTTAGAATAATATATTAAAAAAGCAGATTTCCTCGCATTAGGGAATCTGCTTTTAATATGTTTTGCTAAAAAAACAATTGGTGTGGGCTAATAATCAGTGGGGGATGAAGAAAACCC
>NZ_WIPE01000105.1:0-10010 GCF_009760835.1 Bacillus sp. EE-W1
CATCGGTTTCTTCCTACCGAACATACATCTCAAACCAACATTTATTTAACCATTTCATCCTATAGTCACAAAACCTGGAAACACTTTACATGACAAAGATGTACAGATAAAAGGAACTAACGATTTTGACCGTAATAGTGAGAGTATGCCATGATGTTGAAGAAATTACTGCAAATAAAAAAGACGCATTTAAATGGATGCGTCTTTTTGCGATGTTTCTTTTGTGAAATCATATAAAGCAATTGCGCCTAAAATAACCAATATACTTTCAGGGGCATCTAACAAAATAGTTTTCCAAGTGTCTGATATTAACCATTTAATACCTGCCGTTGATTCAAGATATGCTTGAAAATAACCGATTGTAAACTCAATTACAAATAAACATACAAGTAATGTTAGACCCATTCGAATTAATTTCTTATTTGTAAACATGTAACACCTCTCAAAATTAATTGGGTATTTCTGATTTCAGTTCGTTACATACAAAAATCCTTATATTTAATTTTAACATACGAAAATATCCAAATAAATACAATATGCATACTTGCATATTTCTTGCATATTGAGGAATTACTGTTAATAAAAAGGCCCTACTAGTGTAGGAGAAATAGCTTTAGCAATCCCAACAAGTAATCGCATAAATAACGAAATCATTTGAACCACTATATAGACAATCCCAGCCCTTGAAATAAGGGGAAATCCCTGTTCCTGGCTACCTACCATAATGAATAGCCCGCCGCATAACGCTACAGCGGATGCGATAGAACCAACAGGTAAGAAATTACTGCAAAGAAAAAGCCATGTATACACATGACTTTCATAGCATAATCACTTCTATATTCAATACAAATTAAAGTGAATTATATTTCTTTACTTTTAAAGGAATAGATATTACATATAAATCTATAGCATAAGTAATAATCAAACTCCCTTTTCCTTCATCAGCAAATTTTGCTTGCTGAAACTTTTCTTTTCCCCCATCTCTTTGGAAGCCATTCAAATCCTAAGAACATAATACTAGTCCTCTACTTATTAACTTAACTACTTTTCTTTTTTCCATGATATTTCAAATTCTCCACCATGTTCTTCTGTTATAATTTTAACTTTATATGTATCATCTTTAGACACTTTAATATTATTTTTACTGTTTCCACTAGTAACTTCCAGTATTGTATTATCATTTGAATCTAAAACATAAGCCTTTATGGTTCCTTGCTTAGTTTTATCATCAAAAGAGAATGCCCAACTTTCACCTTTTTTTACATTCATATCTTGAGTTGCAAAACCAGTGAATTTTTTATACTTCCCATCTATACTATTTGAACCTCCATAAACTTTACCACCAACAATCGTTCCCTCTCTTGTAAAACAACCACTAAGAACCACCAAACATAGAACAAATAATAGTGTGTTTTTAATAGTTTTCAACATCATTCCCCCTTATCCTCACAATAAATATCCTCTTATTTACATTTTTTCTTTCATAAAGAAAAATGGACCTATGACCCAGTAAATAACATGATGAATGTTGACAATCCCCTTGTTAGAGTATCATATAAAAAATAAAAAGGAGTAATAAGCAATGAATATTAAAATAGTGGATATATCAGACAAATTATTAGATGGATATAAAGTTTTAGTTCAAGTAGATAGCAATCAATTTATCGCTGAGTGGGATGGCGATAAGCCAGAAAAACACGAAAACTATAATGTAGAAATACATATAGATAATGAATTTATATGGAATACAAATATAACCCTTTCAGATAAAAATGCAAATGCAATAATTCAGAATAGTAAAGGCTTTAAAGTAATTGCTAAGCTAGATTATAACAGTGAGGATAGCTTAGCAACACTAAATATCTACGATAGTATAATACTAATTGATGTAGAAGGAATCGAGCAAGATATAGCAAATGAATGGGTAGAAATGCAGTGCACTTCAATTAAGATATTTAATACTAATTTTTAACAGAAACCCATTACATAACTATGGCATAGTCGTTATGATGTAGTGAGATATAGAAAGAGTAAACGATTATATAAATAAACATGTTTATATGCCTATGAATATCCTACTGCAATTCCTGCTCAAGCAGACATCACTAACCATACCGTAGCCACTCATAACCGCAAGTCCAGTCTCAACAGGAACGATTATTGGCCATACTGAAGCTAAAACTGCTTGCATGCCCACAAACCAATACCAATCGCAAAGGGAGATGTGGAACTAACATTATTACCCCTTGATAAAACGAGCTAATACTGGATGCGCTTCATTAAAACTTTATAATTAAATCTGCAATAGCTGATATAAAATTATAAATCGGTATCATTACAGCAGCGAATGCATCTGGCATACATTGTAAAGCTTTCGTGAGCTTCTCAATCACATTGTTATATGCTTCTACATAAAAAAATAAGAAGCCTCGTTTACAGGCTCCTTCATCATCTATTCAAATAATCTGCAATTGTTTGAAATACGACGATATACATATTATGAATACTTTCTTCAGTATTTCCACCATTGGACAAACCGACTGCCCATTGTTGTCCTTCACCACTTCCGATATTTGCAAAGCCTTGCGTATACATAGCATTTACATCTTTTCGTGCACTGTTATACTCTATCCCCTTTGTAATAAACGTTGAATATGATTTATCTTGCAAACCGATAAAAAATACTGGTTTCTTTAGCGATGAAAATACATTTTTATACTGCTCTGTTGAGGCTTCTTGAAAGTGATCTTTCATTATTAAAAAACCATCCACTTCCTTAGATTTCTTTTCCAGTTCCTCTAACTTCATTTCCTCAAACTTTATATTCCTAAACGTATCTTTCGGCTTTTCTCCAATAACTCCAATTACGAGTGCTCTTCCGTTATATTCTAATTTCTCTCCTTCTTTATCCTTTGCACACCCCGCACTGACTAGGCATATCAATATAAAAAATAAGAAATACGATAAACGCTTCATTTAGCACCCTCCCCTTCTTTTAAGTCAAGTGACAAAAACGTAAGGTGAATTCAAGAAAATGTAAGTAAAATCGATAGCTCAAATGACGTTTCTATATTATAATCAATTGAATTTATTTACATTACTAAACATAGGAGATTATCATGAAGAAATTTAAACTTTCATCTTTTCTTCCGTTAAGTTATATACTTCTACTCGTACTCGTAAGTCCCCTTTACGATGTATTAAATAAATCTACTGTACACGCAGTAGATGTCACAACTGTAGTAGATGATTGGATTCCATTTGTGAAAGCATTTATTATTCCTTATTTACTTTGGTTTCCTTACTTATACGGCGCACTTATTTATTATTGCTTTGCGAATCGAAAACAATATTATGTCACTTTAAGTAGTATAATTCTTGGAAAACTTGCTTGTTTTTCTATTTATTATTTTTGGCAGACAACTGTACCACGTCCAACAGTCGTTGGATCCGACGTATTTTCCGAACTAGTCCGCTATATTTATAGTATCGACCAACCGGTAAACTGTTTCCCTAGCATTCACGTTCTTACTACCTTTGTGATTATGCTAGCTGCCTTTAAACGTAGAGAACAACATGCTTTTGAATATTATATTCTTACCTTCTTCGGTACGCTTATTATTTTATCAACGCTATTTACGAAGCAACACGCATTTGTAGACGCCATTTCTGGAATGACGCTTGCAAGCATACTTTACTTCGGCGTTCAGCTTTTATTAGCAAAAGAAACTGTACGTGTTCCAGTAAAACAAAATCACAAAATGTAAAAAGCAGACTGTGGCTTCCAGTCTGCTTTTCTCTATATAAAAGGAGATTTTCAATTTAAGATTGCGGTACAGTCATATCACCAGAGTGAATACGACCTGCTTTTTTAAGAGCAATGTAAAGTATATAAGAAACAGCTACTGGAATGATGATATAAGTGATTACCATCGCTGGGACAACTTCCCATCCTTCGCTAGAAATTAAATTAATTGGTGCGATAAGAGAACTTAATCCAAGACCTGCAATTTCTTTTCCTGCTTCTAGTTGGAAAATTAATGCGGATACTGGACCAACTATAGCACTGGCGACGACAGTTGGGACGAGAATCATTGGATTTTTAGTGATATTTGGCAACTGTACTTTCGGAGTACAAAGCGCTTGAGCTAATATGCCGCCTAAATTATTTTCTTTCGCTGAGATTACAGAGAATCCGATAAACTGAGCAACGCAGCCTGCAAGAGCAGCACCACCTGCAACACCGTCTAAGCTAAGTGCGATCGCTAACGCAGCTGATGAAGCTGGAGAGATAAGTAATAGTCCCCAAACGACTGCAATAACAATAGAAGCGATGAACGGGCTACCAGCTGAGCTATCTTTAATGAATGCTCCAATTGTATTTAACACAGGAGTAATATTATGAGACAACCAAATACCAACTAAACCAGAACCTAATATTGCCGCAAATGGAACGAGCATCATATCTAACGCAGTTTTTCCACTTAAACGTTTACCAATATATACAGCTAAAGTTGCTGTTAATAATGCACCGATTGGCTCACCTGTTTTAATAATTAGACCTGCTTCAGTAATTGAAATGGATCCAGCACCAATCGCTCCAGCTACCATAGCCGAGAAGATTACAAGACCATTTGCACCGAGCATAAAGGCAATTCCGGCACCAATGGCTGGTGCCATAAGCGATTTTGCAACAACTCCGATTGTAATAAGCAATGGAATATCAACAATTCTTCCTATATTTTCGATTAGTAAACCAATTCCAAGGGATACGAAAATACCTTGTGCGATTCCAGCAGATGCTTTAAATACACGAGACATTATATATTCCTTCATTTGTTTCACCTTCTCCTATAAGTTAGTAACCAATTGTTTTCATATAATCACGTAAAATATCGTTTGATTTTGCGAATCGAGATTCTTCATCCTCTGTTAAGTTTAGTTCTACAATTTCTTTTATACCATCTCTAGTAATAATAGCTGGCACTCCTGTACAAATATCATACTCACCGTACTCCCCATCTAAAATAGCTGATACAGCAATGACACGGTAATCATCGTTAAAGATTGAGCTCGCAATATATGCTAGAGAATTTCCGATTCCGTAATAAGTAGTACCTTTTCGTTTATAAATTTCCCATCCAGCTTTTGCAGTCTTCTCAACAATTTCATCTAAATCTATTTCACCAAATCGGTCTTTTTTCTCTTCTAAAATTTGTAGAATCGGCTTTCCGCCAACAGTTACGTGAGACCAAGCAACCATTTGAGAATCACCATGTTCTCCTAGAGAATACCCATGAATACTACGAGGATCTACATGCAACATTTCAGATAAAATTGTTCTTAAGCGAGAAGAATCTAGTGATGTACCAGTACCGATCACACGATTTCTAGGTAATCCAGATAATTTCCACACTTGATATGTAATAATATCAACTGGGTTCGATGCAAGTAAGAAAATACCATCAAATCCACTTTCCATTACGCCGCCAACAATGCTTTCCATAATCTTCGCACTCGCTCCTAAAGTATCTAAGCGACTTTGTCCAGGTTTTGGTGCTGGTCCTGCTGTAATAATAACGATGTCCATATCTTTGCAGTCTTCATAGCTTCCTGCATATACTTTTGTTCTTGTATTTGTAAAGTTAATGCAGTGTGATAAATCCATTGCTTCCCCAACTGCACGTTCATGATTTATATCAATTAATAATAGTTCTTCGCAAATGCCTTGATTTACAATGGAATATGCACAACTTGATCCAACTAATCCAGTACCGATAATTGCAATTTTTCTTGTATTTCTTTTCATAGCAATCTCTCCTAATTGATCATATAATCTATTTCTTTTGTTCTTTACACTCCTAATTATAGAGATTCCCACGATATAAACCATGGATACTTTGTGAAATATTGAGCAAACTTTTGTCCTTTTTGTGAATTGTTATATTCCATTTTCGTCATATTTGTTACAACTGAAAAAATATTTATTATATATTTATTGACATGCCCAAAACAAAAAAACGAGCGACTTCATTCGCTCGTTTCTTCATCCCATTATTCCGCACTTAATTGACCTTTTAATTGCTGTACAACCATTGGGTTAGCAGGTGCAGCTGGCTTATAATAACTCTTTTGCTTTGCGTACTCATACATATTACGTTGACGCATCTCATCCTGATTACGAATTTGGATTAACGTTTGATGTAACTGTTTATTATCAGACTGAGAAATATAATTTGCATAACTTGTTAAACTTGCATTCAATCCTGCTAAATAATCATTTACCATATCTTTTTCATTCATCTGTCGCTTCCTCCTATCCTAGAAAAGTCATCAATTGCTGTTTCGTATTTCGTGCATCTTGTGCATCCTTTTGTAGCATTTGTTTCAGTTGTGGATCTGTACAAGCCTGTGCGTACTGGTCTAACTTATTAATAATTGTTGCATGTCCACCAATTAAATGGCGTAAGTTTTCTACTTCAAGCTCTGTTAAATTTTGCATAGAATACTCCTACCTTTCTTCATACATTCTCCTTTAGTATTCTGTTCTTTTGAAATCATATACACTAAAAAACCTTAGAATTTCTCCTAAGGTTGCTGACTGTCTCTCTTCTTATTCAATCTTTTATTACATGTAATCCTTTAATAAACGTTTCCAATAATACATGTAAACTTATATCCAAATCTAACGGTAGACCAAATCCCCCTTGCTGTTCAATCGACGCAAACCCGTGACAAATACTTCTGAATCCACGCGTCGCATGAAGTGCATTCTCTCCTTCTAAGCCGTATTGTTGTAAAACATGAAGACAAAGCTTTACAATTCCGTCACCTGCTTTTCTTACTTCTTCATCTCGTAAAAAAGTTGCTTCATACATTCCAGGATGTTTGCGTACGAATGCTACATACGCTTCTCCCAAAGCATGAATTGCTTCATCCATCCGTTTACCCTCGGCCGCTTCTTCCAGTCTGTTATACAGCTGTTTGATTCCGTAAATGCCAAGATTTTTCCGTACATCTTGTAAACCTTTCACATGATTGTATAGCGAGGGGGAACGTACCCCTAATGTTTGCGCTAATGAAGCTAACGTTACTTCTTGTATTCCATTTGTATCTGCAATTTCTGCTGCTGTTTCTACAATTTTCTGTAATGTAAGTCCGATTCTTGGTGACATAAATTAACCCTCTTTTCTACTTTCTATATTCCGCTTAGCTTCCTTAATAGCATGTTTTATGACAGTACCTGGATTCTTTATCATTTTCCCATGTCCTGCCGCAAGTAAGGAAGGCTCATATTCGCTTAGCTTCTCTGCACTTTGTAATGATATTTCTTTGCTCCACGTTGCCATTGCAGGAAACGGAAACCAAAATTTCATTTGTCCCGAAACAGCCATACCTCCTCTTGTTTGGAAGGCATCCCCGACAATCAGAGCTTTATTTCGTACATCAAGAAGCGACATAGAGCCTGGCGTATGTCCCGGCGTCATAATCGCAAGAAGCGATCCAACTCGGTCGCCATCTTCCAATAAAACATCAGGTACCGTTTTTACCTTTTTAGGTACACCGCCTTTTATCGGTATATTCGGTTCATCCTTTTGTAACGTCGTATCTCCTTCTAAAAGCTTTGCGTCCCGCTTAGAAATATAGACTGGAACATTAGGAATCACTTCCTTTAATGCGTCTAATGCACCGATGTGATCATCATGCGCATGTGTTAATACAATCTTAGTAATTGGTTTCCCTATTTTCTCAGCCGCCTGTAAAATTCCTTTTGCGCTATATGGCAAAGCCGCATCAATTAAAGTTAAACCATCTTCTTCCTCGACAAAGTAACAATTCACAGGAAACACTCTTGGCAAAAATGACAATTGATATACCGTTTTTTCATGTATCACTCTCATATTTCCAGCTCCCTTTTCACGAAAACTAATACCATTAGTTTCATTATACTAATGGTATTAGTTTTTTGTCACTAAAATTTTCATTTTTGCAAAAAAAAAAGAAAAGTAGCCGTTTATACGACTACTTTTCTTTACAGCTATTAAACTGTGTAACGCTCATCTTCTAAAATTTTCGCAGCGATTTCACGTTTCTTCGGAATTACGTTAAGTGGTGTGTGGCGAGTTAATTTACGTAATGATGATAACATCATGCGCAGCATGTCGCCGTTTTCAACTGCGATAAGTGTTTCTTTCGCATCTGCTTCGATTTCGTTGAATGCTTCTTGACAGAATACTTCAGTGTATAACACTTTTTGTTTATTCTTTTCAAGACCAGTTGTTTTAATTGCTTTCTCTGTACGAAGAACAGCTGACTCCATTGCGTAAAGGTTGCTTACGATGTCAGCGATATTCACAAGAATTTCTTGCTCTTTATCTAATGCTTTACCGTATTTTTGAGCAGCTAATCCAGCTACCATTAAGCCGATTTTCTTCGCGTTAGTTACTAAATATTTTTGAAGTGCTAATGGCTCATCGCCTACTTCTTCTGGCATCATCATCATTAACTCTTCTTGTAATTTTTGTGCTTTTTGAAGAAGTGGTAATTCACCTTTCATCGCTTTACGTAAGAACGTACCTGGTACGATTAGGCGGTTAATTTCGTTCGTTCCTTCGAAAATACGGTTAATACGAGAATCGCGGTACATTCTTTCAATCTCATACTCTGCCATAAATCCGTAACCACCGTGAATTTGAACACCTTCATCAACTGTATAATCTAGTACTTCAGAACCGAATACTTTATTTAAAGAACACTCGATTGCATATTCAGCGATAGAAGCTGCTACTGCTTTACCGTCCTTTACTTCCTCTTCAGATAATGTGCTCATGCGGCTTTCGAATAAACCTACTGTACGGTATACAGAGCTTTCAGCTGCATATGTTTTCGCTGCCATATTCGCAAGTTTCTCTTGAATTAATGGGAAGCGAGCGATTGGTTGTTTGAACTGTTGACGTTGGTTTGCATATTGTGCTGAAATTTCTACTGCACGTTTCGCAGATCCAACTGTACCAACACCTAATTTATAACGGCCGATATTTAAAATGTTGAACGCGATAATATGACCTTTACCGATTTCACCAAGTAAGTTTTCTTTCGGTACTAATGCATCTTCTAAAATTAACGTACGAGTTGAAGAACATTTAATACCCATTTTCTTTTCTTCTGGGCTTGTAGATACGCCAGCATATTCTTTCTCTACGATAAATGCTGAGAAGTGCTCTCCATCAATTTTTGCGTATACGATAAATACGTCAGCGAATGCAGAGTTTGTAATCCATTGCTTTTCACCATTTAATACGTAATGTGTACCTTCTGCATTTAAACGTGCAGTTGTTTTCGCACCTAATGCATCAGACCCTGAACCTGGCTCTGTTAATGCGTATGCCGCTAATTTTTCACCAGTTGCAAGTAATGGTAAATACTTTTTCTTTTGCTCTTCATTACCGAATAACACGATTGGTAATGATCCGATACCTACGTGAGCACCGTGAGTAATTGCAAAACCACCAGCGCGAGAGAATTTCTCTGCGATTAACGCTGAGCTTACTTTATCAAGGCCAATTCCGCCGTACTCTTCTGGTACGTCAGCGCCTAATAAACCAAGTTCACCAGCTTCTTTTAAAAGACGAACAGAACGATCAAACTCGTGTTGCTCTAAATATTCAAGCTCTGGAAGAACTTCATTTACGATAAAGTCCTCTGTCGTTTTTGCAATCATTTTATGCTCAGATGAAAAATCCTCTGGCGTAAACACTTGATCAATCGTAATCTCATCAACTAAAAAGCTACCGCCTTTAACCGCATTTCCTACTGTTTTTTCCATGAAAATTTCCTCCTTCATATTTTCATAAGCCGCTTCTTTCTTTTTGAAAGAAGCTGGCTCTCAATTTTATTTTTTATAAACCTTTGTTGCTTCCATTCTTTGTATTGGCGGCGTCTCATTTTGAGCGAGCCGCTTCCACTTTTTTTAATCTAGTTCCAGCGGCTAGAATGTTCGGTGGCTTCGC
>NZ_WIPE01000117.1:0-67045 GCF_009760835.1 Bacillus sp. EE-W1
TTGAGGTGGGGGTCTTACTGCCCATTAAAGTGGGATAAACAATAGAAGCCCCCTTTGCTACCGTCTTAGCAAAGGGGGCTTCTTCTATATTTAAGTTAGGTACTACAGTGTGATCAATCAAGTAAAGAGGTGTAACGTGTTATTGGTATAAATGACTACCAGTGTCTTTAAATTCTTTCGCTTTCTCTTTCATCCCTTTTTCAATTGCTTCTGTCGTTTCTAAATCATTGTCTTTCGCATATTCACGAATATCATGTGAAATTCTCATACTACAAAACTTCGGTCCACACATTGAACAGAAATGAGCCGTTTTCGCGCCTTCTGCTGGCAATGTTTCATCGTGATATTCCATCGCACGTTCAGGGTCTAAAGATAAATTAAATTGATCGCGCCAACGGAATTCAAAGCGAGCTTTTGAAAGTGCATCATCACGCTGATGAGCCGTTTTGTGCCCTTTCGCAAGATCAGCTGCATGTGCAGCAATTTTGTACGTAATAACCCCCGTGCGAACATCATCTTTGTTCGGTAAACCTAAATGTTCTTTCGGTGTTACATAACAAAGCATCGCCGTGCCAAACCAGCCAATCATCGCCGCTCCAATTGCCGATGTAATATGGTCATAACCTGGTGCAATATCTGTCGTTAACGGCCCAAGTGTATAGAACGGCGCGCCCTGACAAATATCAAGCTCTTTCTCCATATTCTCTTTAATTAAATGCATCGGTACATGCCCAGGTCCTTCAATCATCACTTGCACATCATGTTTCCAAGCAATCTTCGTTAATTCACCAAGTGTTTCAAGCTCAGAAAACTGTGCTTCGTCATTTGCATCTGCAATCGAACCTGGACGTAATCCATCTCCAAGAGAGAACGAAACGTCGTACTGCTTCATAATTTCACATATCTCTTCAAAATGAGTGTATAAGAAGTTTTCTTTATGATGGAATAAACACCACTGTGCCATAATTGAACCACCACGCGAAACGATACCTGTCGTACGCTTTGCAGTAATCGGAATGTAACGAAGTAATACGCCCGCGTGAATCGTAAAGTAATCCACACCTTGCTCCGCCTGCTCAATTAACGTATCACGATACACTTCCCACGTTAAATCTTCTGCAATTCCATTTACTTTTTCCAGCGCTTGATAAATCGGTACAGTTCCAACTGGTACAGGCGCGTTACGAATAATCCACTCACGCGTCGTATGAATATTTTTACCTGTAGATAAATCCATAATCGTATCCGCACCCCAACGCGTTGCCCACGTCATCTTCTCTACTTCTTCTGCAATAGAAGAAGATACAGCAGAGTTTCCGATATTTGCATTGACCTTCACGTGAAAGTTACGGCCGATAATCATCGGTTCTGCTTCCGGATGGTTAATATTCGCTGGTAAAATGGCACGACCTTCCGCGATTTCCTTACGAACAAACTCAGGCTCTACTCCTTCACGAATCGCAACATATTCCATCTCAGACGTAATGATACCCTTACGTGCATAATGCATTTGCGTAACATTTGCACCATGCTTTGCTCTAAGCGGCTGACGATCCATTTGCGGGAAAACAGGCGTATGTTTCAAAGCCACTTTCACACCGTCATCCTCTGGTTTTACTTCGCGCCCTTCGTATGCTTCTACATCTCCGCGCTCCAGGATCCAAGAGTGGCGCGGCGCCTGCAGCCCCTTTTCCAGTTCCACTTTATAAGCAGGATCTGTATAAGGACCGCTCGTATCATATACACGAATTGGCGAATTCGGAATACCGTTCGTTTCGCTTTGTTCAATCTCGCGCATCGGCACTTTCATACCCGCGCGTGGTCCATCCACATACACTTTCTTACTTCCTGGTAAACTCGATTTCAATTCAATTTGCTCAGCTGAAACAGACTGTTTCATAACCTTTGTTGCCCCCCTGTACGTGACAAGGACGAGATATGGCCAGCGTATGCCAAAATAAAAAGAGCCAGGTCCATAAAAAAATAAGGACCTGGCTCATAAAGACATCATTATGTAAAGCCGTTAACTTCCCTACGCTGGTACGAGCCAGATCAGGTCCAAAGGGTTAAGAAGTTCACACGCTTCTCTCTCAGCCTACGCATACGTTAGGCACCCCTAGTTTATCACTGATTTAATTTTCAATACTTTCCCATCATACACGATAATCTGAAAAATGCAAAGTTTATTTCTTTTGTTGTTTATGGAATCATCCACGTTAAATAATATGCCTGTACATACGTCATAATACCAACAATAATTACGAAGAATAAACTATGCTTCACTGTAAAGCGGAATAAATCTGATTCTTTTCCAGCAAGTCCAACTGCCGCACAAGCAATCGCAATCGATTGCGGAGAAATCATTTTTCCTGTTACACCGCCCGTTGTATTTGCTGCAACGAGAAGTACTTCAGATACACCGACTTGCTGCGCTGTAATCGCTTGTAAATTCGAGAACAGTGCATTCGCTGACGTATCGGATCCTGTTAAAAATACACCGATCCAGCCTAGGAATGGTGAGAAGAACGGGAATAGTCCGCCAGTTCCTGCAAGTGCTAATGCTAATGTAGAAGATAGACCAGAATAGTTTGCGATAAACGCGAATCCTAATACGAATCCGATAGATAGAATTGGCATCTTAAGCTCATTTAACGTTTCTTTAAATGTTACTACTGCATCTTTTGCACTCATTTTCAAAATAAAGATAGAAATGATACAAGCAATTAAAATTGCTGTTCCCGTCGCTGATAAAATATCTAATTTCAAGATTGCTTCATAAGGCGTCGGTTTATTTACAATTGGCTCTGCTTTCATTACTAAATTGTGTAAGCCTGGAACTTCAAACTTAAACACAAGGCTTTCCAAAGCACCGCCTGGAGCAAATAACGCTTTAAAGAAACTTTGGCTCCAAATGACTACCATCACAGTTAAAATAATGAATGGAGACCATGCTTTTACTACTTTTCCTACCGTTAGTTTCGGCATAGATATCGCCGTTGCCGCTACTTCACTATTTGCTTCTTTAGACTGATAGATTTCTTTCGGCTGCCAAACTTTTAAGAATAGAGATAAACTCACTAAACTTACAAGTGCTGACGTAATATCCGGAAGTTCTGGCCCTAAGAACGTCGCTGTAATGAACTGCGTAATTGCAAAGGAGCTACCTGCTACAAATAGAGCCGGCCATGTTTGTCTTACTCCTTTAAATCCATCCATTAAAAATACGATAAAGAACGGAACAAATAATGATAAGAACGGTAATTGATGCCCAGCCATTTGTCCAATTTTATGCGGATCAATACCTGTTACTTGTCCAGCAACTGTAATCGGAATTCCCATCGCTCCGAACGCTACTGGTGCCGTATTTGCGATTAAACACAGACCCGCTGCATATAAAGGATTTAACCCAAGACCTGCAAGAAGCGCTGCGGTAATCGCTACTGGTGCACCAAATCCTGCTGCCCCTTCCAAAAATGCTCCAAATGAAAAACCGATTAAAATAACGAGTAAACGATGGTCATTCGTAATGGATAATACAGATGCGCGAATCACATCGAATTGACCTGTTTTCACAGATATTTTATATAAAAATACCGACATAATGATAATCCAAGCAATTGGCCATAGTCCGTATAAGAAACCATATCCCGTCGCTGCCATCGCCATCGTGAACGGCATCTTATAAGCGAATAACGCAACTAAAATTGTAAGTACGACTGTAATTAATCCTGCCACATACCCCTTCATGCGGAAAACTGCTAAAGCTAAGAAAAAAAAGATAATCGGAATAAGTGCGACCGCTGCCGAAATCCAAATGTTTCCGAACGGATCATAAACTTGTGTCCATGTGTTCATTGTTCTCTCCCCCTAAAGAATCCCCTTTTAAATAGAATAACCTCATCAATAGACTATCAGGTCATCATACCTTTAAGCCTAAAATAAAAAAACGCCAAAGAAAACGTTTTCATTAATTTTATCACAACAATTTCCACTAAAAAAGATTTTTTTGAAAATTTTATTATTTATCATGGGAATCTTACAAAAACGTCACGTTCTTGTAATGTTCATCGATAGGAAGCTCGCTACATTTCCTGCATAATAAAGGTATAAAAACGAATATTATTTATGAGGTGATATATATGAACGGAAACAAAATATTAGCAGCTTTATCATACTTTAGTGTATTATTTGCCCCTATCTTATTCCCTATCATTGTGTGGATTGTGGGCGATTCTGAAACGAAACCGCACGCAAAACGTGCTCTATGGACACACATCATTCCAAGCATCGCGTTATTTATTGGATTTATTATTCTAGGAATTATGGGTATCGGATCGAATCAACCAGACGTAACACTTGGCATTGGAGCAATGATTGTCTTATGTATTTGTGGCATTATTAGCTTATACTACTTCATTTGGAACATCGTAAAAGGTATTAAAGTGCTGAAAGCTTAAGTTTAAACAAACGTTTGATTAAAACAGTACGCATCATAATAAATGAAATTTTATCGGCGATACGACAATCTTTTAATAAGAAAAAACCGTCCCAAAATACCTTTTGGGACGGTTTTTTTATCTTCTGCGTTTCTTCTTTTTTCTCATCATTTTTTTGCGGCGCGTATTCACTTTATCCGCTATAATGTGAAGCGTACTTGCTACAATAATTCCCATTACGAACGTTACAATTTCAACCTCATGTTCCTTCGCAATTTCTATTAAATTCCCATCAAGCGCGATTACATTTAATAGGAATAAAAACGGAGAAAACACAATTAACATGTATGCAATACGAATCACATCACCAAGTATAATTGTATGTGTAAAGAAGGATCGATGCGGCATGACCTTCTTATACGGATACCAAAATATACGTAGGAACCCCCATTTATTATACGCATTACTATATGTATCTAAATCCGGCGTTAAAAATGAAGTACCTACTAAAAAGCCAATTGCAAAAGTTAATAAAAAATCCAAGTTTGTTAATCCATACGAAAAGAGCATAAACAAAACAACCGGAAGGGATATTAAGTTTATTTTCGTATGCGTTCTTCCTGATGGCATAATGCACTTCCTCGCTTACGTTCGCCCTGTCACCATATGACAGTTCTCACCTATTGATCTAATTTCTGATCGATAAAGGATGTGTCTATATCCGAACCAAACCATTCTGCCAACTTCACTCGTGCCTTATCTTTCACCTCTTCATTGACGTATAACGACGCTTGTAATAGAGCAGCCATTAACGCCCCTAAATCATCTGTATAACCAACTCCAGCAATGAAATCTGGGATGGCATCAATTGGTGCAATAAAATAAGCAAGTGCTCCAATCACAATAATTTTCACTCGCTTTGGAACATCAGGTCTTTGCAAAACGTAAAACAATAATAAACTTGCATAAATGACCGACTGCCCTGCTTGCTTTGCAACATGTTTTGCTTTCTTCCAAAACGCTTCAACTGAAAATTTTTGTTCCATGTAAAAGCCTCCCTATTTTTTTAAAGAAATAAGCTACAATATGTTATCAGTAAAAGTTCATCAAAATTACACATAATCTATCAATGAACTTTCATTGTAACAAACAAACTAAAAAAGAACAAGTGTTCGTTAATTTTTACATACTTCCCTTCATATAATAGGTTTCTAGATAACCACTCACCCATTGTCATTTCTTATTTCTCAACAAGAAAATTTTCACTTTCACTGAACATTCTGCTCTACCTTTGTTATATTTTCTAGTTGACGGACATATAAACGAATGTTAAAGTTTTCTCTGGTAGTGACAAATCTCATACAAAAAATGTAAAATGTTATAGTGTTTCTCAGAAATGAATTTTGTTGTATAATACAGAAATGACGTTATGCTTATGAGCAGCACAAGAAACCAAAAGGGTATGCATAGTTATAGTCGTATATGGGTGAATATAGAACCTCTAATTATGGCCAAGAAAACTATGTATTTTTTATTTTAGCATTTTTCGCTCCAAAATCGACCAAGCCTGATAGAGAAAGGGTGGAAATGAATGAAAGAAACCTTGAAATCACAATTTCAAAATGTGCGTTTCACTGTATTCGTAGCTTTAGCTTTATGGCTGAAGACGTACCTTATTACACGCACAAGCTTTGATTTAAAACTTGAATCTTTCATGCAAGAATTCATTTTATTCCTTAGCCCATTAGCAGCATCATTACTGCTTGTTGGTCTTGCATTATTTGCAAAAGGGAAAAAACGTAACTATATAGCACTTGGAATTAATTTTGTTTTAACAATCGTTCTTGTTGGTAACGTAATGTTCTACGGATTCTACAATGACTTCGTTACTTTACCAGTACTAGGACAAACATCTAACTTTGGAAGTTTAGGTTCTAGTGTGAAAGAATTGTTTAACTACAAAATTATCCTTGCATTTGCTGATATTATTGTCTTCTTCATTTTATTGAAGAAGATGAAGAATTTTGCACCGACAGAACGTGTAGCACGCCCAATGCGTTCCCTATACTTCGTGTCAACAGTTGCTATTTTCTTCGCAAACTTAGGACTTGCAGAAGCTGAACGTCCAGAATTATTAACACGTTCATTCGACCGCGTTATGCTTGTTAAAAACTTAGGTTTATATGTACACCAAGTGTATGATCTTGGCTTACAAGCAAAATCAAGTTCACAAAAAGCTTTTGCTGACGGTAGTAAATTACAGGAAACAGAGAACTACGTAAAAACAACGCAAAGCAAACCAGATCCAAATATGTTTGGTACTGCAAAAGGGAAAAACGTAATTGTTGTCTCTCTTGAGTCATTACAAACATTCTTAATTGGTGCAACAGTTAACGGACAAGAAGTTACACCATTCTTAAACCAATTTACGAAAGAAAGTTATTACTTTGATAACTTCTTCCATCAAACTGGGCAAGGAAAAACATCTGATGCTGAATTCTTAGTAGATACTTCCATGTATCCACTAGACCGTGGTGCTGTATTCTTCACACACGGTAATAACGAATATACAGCAACACCAGAAATTTTACGTGAGCAAGGATATCACACATCGGTATTCCACGCGAACAACGCAACATTCTGGAACCGTAACATTATGTATCCGGCACTTGGTTATGATCGTTACTACAACGAGCTTGACTACAAGATTACGCCAGAAACGAAATTAAATTGGGGATTAAAAGATATCGAATACTTCGATCAATCTATCGATATGTTAAAAGAAGTGAAGCAACCGTTCTATACTCGCTTCCTTACTTTAACAAACCATTACCCATTCACTTATGATGACAGCACGAAATTAATCGATGAATATAATTCTGGTGATGGCGTATTTGACCGTTACATGGTAACTGCTCGCTATTTAGATGAAGCAATGAAACACTTTATTGAGCGTCTAAAAGCAGAAGGTATTTACGACAACTCAGTTATCGTATTCTACGGTGATCACTACGGTATTTCTGAAAACCATAACCGTGCAATGGCACAGTTCTTAGGAAAAGAAGAAATCACTGCATTTGACCATATGAACTTACAAAAAACGCCGATGTTTATTCACGTTCCAGGTCAAAAAGAAGGTAAAACAATTTCAAAACCAACTGGTGAAATTGATATTAAACCAACAATTCTAAACTTACTTGGTGTAGATTCTACGAATCAAGTTCAATTCGGTCATGATGTATTCTCACCAGAAAATAAAGGATTCGTTGTTCTTCGTGACGGTAGCTTCGTTACAGATAAGTACATGTACACGAACAGTACATTCTACGACCGTACTACTGGCGAAGTTGTACAATTACCAAAAGAAGAATCTCAACCACTCATTGATCGTGCCCAAAATGAATTGAACATGTCTGACAAAATCATTGAAGGTGACTTACTTCGCTTCTCTGAAAGCAACAAGACCAAAACTGGTGAAGTAAAGACAGCTATTAAAGAAGAAAAGAAGAGCGCTGAGTAATCTCAGCCTCTTTTTTTTATATTTCTCCATACAATCACTTATATTCATTAACTTTAACATTACATAACCTTTACCAAATATTCACATAGAGTTAATGAAACATCTCTATAATAAAATATGTAAACGAGGTTCTATATATTTCTTATCTCTCATCTGTAATAAGATCCCTCAAAGAAATATGTGAATCGTTTTATTTCTACTTTCTTATAATTGTCTTTCAATATGTTTTGTTTCCATACACAAAACATTCAATAAGACGATGTCCCTATGAAAGATAGCTACCCTCCTTGTGCAGCATTCCATAAGAATGTTGCTTTTTTTTATTCAAAAGCAGGATTCTTATTTCTCATTTTCGAATTTGTATATACAAAATGCTGTAAATCACTACTACTTCTCTACCATTTACAAATACATATACGTCATATGTAAAGAAGTACTCACATAAAAATTACTATAGTGGTTTTTATTCCAAATGAATGAAAGCTTCACTTTACTTATGCACTTACGAAAGGATGGGACAGAAATTGGCATACGAAAAATTTGTACTATGGAATGATGCAGTTATTGATACAACAAAACATCGCGCGTACATAGAACTTGAAGAAAGAGGCTTGCAGTTTGGAGATGGTGTCTACGAAGTTATTCGCCTATATAAAGGGAACTTTCACTTATTAGATCCGCATATCACAAGATTATATCGCTCCATGGAAGAAATAGAATTAACACTCCCTTTCTCAAAAGCAGAACTTATTACCCTACTTTATAAACTAATTGAAAATAATAACTTCCACGAAGATGGCACTATTTATTTACAAGTATCTCGTGGTGTACAAGCTCGTACCCATACATTCTCATATGACGTCCCTCCGACAATCTATGCCTATATTACAAAGAAAGAAAGACCAGCATTATGGATTGAATATGGTGTACGCGCTATATCAGAACCAGATACGCGCTGGCTACGCTGTGATATCAAATCATTAAATTTATTACCCAATGTATTAGCTGCTACGAAAGCTGAGCGCAAAGGTTGTAAAGAGGCACTTTTCGTACGAAATGGTACTGTAACTGAGGGAAGCTGTTCTAACTTCTTTCTAATCAAAAACGGAACGCTTTACACACACCCAGCCAATCACCTTATTTTAAATGGCATTATTCGTCAATATGTCCTTTCTTTAGCGAAAACCCTTCGCATTCCTGTACAAGAAGAACTTTTCAGCGTTCGTGATGTTTATCAAGCCGATGAATGTTTCTTTACAGGAACGACGATTGAAATTTTGCCGATGACTCATCTTGATGGAACCGCAATCCAAGATGGTCAAGTTGGCCCTATCACTAAAATGCTACAAAGATCCTTTTCTCAAAGTTTGTTACAATCCAATATGTCATCTTCTTAAACACGAATAATTTCTATTCTTTCTACATTCAATATATGTATTTAAATGGAAATCAAGGTATAGATTTATGCCTTGATTTTTTTTGTAATCTTTTTGTCATATTCAGATTCCCGCATAAGTCTTGACAGTAATCGACATGCTCTTTAGAATTTTTAACAGTTGGTAAATATTTCTTCACTACATTACAGACAGAAAGGAATCGACAAATTATGAAAAAATACCTTGCCGGTCTTGCGGCAGTGTCTGTAGCAGGAGGAGCAGCACCTACACTTGATAGTGTTCAAGCTGCCCCAGAACAAAATACACAAAAAGCTGCTACAACTGTCCAAGCTTCTGCATCAAACAGCTCATCTTATACGGTAAACGCTAGCGTATTACATGTTCGTGCAGGATCAAGTACTTCTCACGACATCATCTCACGCGTTTATAACGGTCAATCCTTAAACGTGATTGGCCAAGAAAATGGTTGGTTCAAAATTAACATTAATGGACAAACCGGTTTTGTTAGCGGCGAATTTGTATCAAAAAATGGAGCAAGCAATTCTAATGTAAGTAATACAGGTGGAAATAATAAAGTTACTGCTGATGTATTACGTGTTCGTACAGCTCCTAACACTTCTAGTTCTGTTTCAGGACGTGTATATGAAGGACAAGCTTTAAACGTAATCGGTCAAGAAAATGGTTGGGTGAAAATCAACCATAATGGACAAGTTGGCTATGTAAGTGGCGAATTCGTATCTGGTGTTTCTTCTAACGCAGGTTCTTCAAACAACAATACGAATAATAACAACCAAGAATCTGTAAAACCAGCAAGCGGAAACTATACAGTAAATGTATCTTCCCTTCGTGTTCGTACAGGTCCTAGCACTTCTCACACAACTGTAGGTTCTGTTACAAAAGGACAAGTAGTACAAGTTGTTGGCGAAGTGCAAGATTGGTTCAAAATCAATTATGCAGGCCAAACAGCTTACGTAAGCAAAGACTACGTAACAAAAGGCGGTTCTAGCGATAACGCTACACAAGGAAACAACCAAAATAATAATCAAAACAATAATGTAACTGTTCAAACTGGTGGTACTTATGTTGTTAACGCAACATCTCTACGCGTTCGCACAGGCCCTGCTACTTACCATAGCATAATTGGTGGCGTATTAAATGGTACGACATTAAACGTAATTGGCTCTGAAGGTAGCTGGTTTAAAGTTAACTACCAAGGAAAAACAGGCTACGTTAGTAGCGAATTTATGAAATTCGTTAAAGGTGGCACTACTACTCCTGAGCAACCAAAACAACCTGAACAAGGTGCAATTGGTGACTACTACATTAATGCTTCTGCATTAAACGTACGTAGCGGCGAAGGTACAAATTATAGAATCATAGGCGCACTTCCACAAGGACAGAAGGTTCAAGTAATCTCTGAAAACTCTGGATGGAGTAAAATTAACTACAACGGCCAAACTGGTTATATCGGAACACGTTACCTTTCTAAAACACCAGTTGGAGGCGCAGTAGATAATAAGCCTAACAACAACCAAAATAACAATCAAAACAATAACAACAATAATACAGGTAATAATAGCGGCAACAGTTCTTCCATACTTGCATATGCAAAAGGAATGCAAGGCGTACCATACGTTTGGGGCGGAACTTCTGCTACTGGTGTTGACTGCAGTGGTTACATCTACCACGTATTTAAGAAATTTGGTCATAACATTAGCCGACAAAGTGTTGCGGGATATTGGGGTAGCCTACCACAAACTTCAAATCCACAACCAGGCGACTTAATTTATTTCCAAAACACTTATAAATCGGGTCCTTCCCACATGGGTATTTACCTTGGGGGCGGATCATTTATCCAAGCCGGAGATAAAGGTGTAGCAATCGCTTCATTAAGTAACTCTTATTGGAAGAGCCATTTCTTAGGATACACAAAAGCACCTTAAGTTATATTTTTTGAGCCTTCTAGATTACTAGAAGGCTCTTTTTAATATGTTTCACCTATATCCACGAACAAATAATGTATCTATTTCCCTATTTCATACACCATATTCTACAAAAACAATCCATAACGTTATCATAATGTATATATTTACATAAAAAACATAACCTATTTCATGTGTATTTATTTTATATGTGTTTTTTTAAAGAATTTTCTTTTTATTTAAACTTTTCGTTAGACGTTTGACCTCCGATGTCCATTATGATAAGTTACTTAAGATGTTATATTCGTAAACGTATAGACAACTGGTTTATACACTTTTTTTACTATGAGGAAGGAGCATACACTGCATGAATCTTTTATGGGGAATTGGCGGCGTGATTGGAGTATTAGCAATCGCTTTCTTACTATCTTCCAACCGCAAAGCTATTAATTGGCGCACGATTTTAATCGCGCTAGCATTACAAATGTCATTTTCATTTATCGTATTACGATGGGATGCCGGAAAAGCAGGTTTAAAATACGCTGCAGATGGCGTTCAAGGATTAATTAATTTTTCTTACGAGGGAATTAAGTTCGTTGCTGGGGATTTAGTCAACGCAAAAGGCCCTTGGGGATTTGTATTCTTTATTCAAGCACTACTTCCAATCGTATTTATTAGTTCATTAGTAGCAATCTTATATCATTTCGGTATTATGCAAAGATTTGTTAGTGTCGTTGGTGGCGCATTAAGCAAACTTCTTGGAACTTCTAAAGCAGAAAGTTTAAACTCAGTAACAACTGTATTTTTAGGACAAACTGAAGCTCCAATCTTAATCAAACCTTACTTAGCACGTTTAACAAATAGTGAATTCTTCACTATTATGGTAAGCGGTATGACAGCTGTTGCCGGATCAGTTCTTGTCGGCTATGCAGCAATGGGTATTCCGTTAGAACACTTATTAGCAGCAGCAATTATGGCAGCTCCATCAAGTTTATTAATTGCGAAACTAATTATGCCAGAAACAGAAAAAGTAGATAATAACGTTGAGCTTTCTACAGAACGTGAAGATGCAAACGTTATTGATGCAGCGGCACGTGGTGCATCTGAAGGTATGCAACTTGTTATTAACGTAGCAGCAATGTTAATGGCTTTCATCGCATTAATCGCTTTATTAAACGGTTTATTAGGATGGATTGGTTCTTGGTTCGATATTAAACTTAGCCTTGATTTAATCTTCGGTTACTTACTATCACCATTTGCAATCTTAATCGGGGTTTCTCCTGGTGAAGCGATACAAGCAGCAAGCTTTATCGGTCAAAAACTTGCAATCAACGAATTCGTTGCATACGCAAACTTAGGACCACACATGGCTGAGTTCTCTGACAAAACAAATCTAATTTTAACATTCGCAATCTGTGGATTCGCAAACTTCTCTTCTATCGCAATTCAATTAGGTGTAACAGGAACGCTAGCTCCTACTCGCCGTAAACAAATTGCACAATTAGGGATTAAAGCAGTTATCGCTGGTACACTAGCTAACTTCTTAAATGCGGCAGTTGCAGGTATGATGTTCCTATAAAATAAATCAAAGCCCCCTCTTTCTAAAGAGGGGGCTTTTTATTATGCTCCTTATTTTTTCGGTATATATTAAATACTTTATGTCGAAATATAAAAACATTATGATACAATAATTAGTAAGTCTGTTTATTTTTTCTTGCAAAAGAGGGATACTACTTGTTGTTGCTCTCTCCAAAAGAATCTAGTCATCTGGTCTATTTCTTAATAATTGCCCATACTACAAATATCCTTGCATGAATTATCTTTAAGGAGGAAAGTTTTGTGAAAGATAACTTCTATAAAGTCCTCTCTATGTGGATTTTACAAATTTTATTTTATTTTACAACTGTACATGTAACACAATATGAGCATGCTCTCATTTTTACAATTATATATGTAATTGTTAATGTACTATTTCTATTTTTGGCTGATAAAACTGCATTTGTTTTCTTCATATTAGGAACCATTATTTCGGTGTTCTACCTATTCTACCAAGCATGGCTTTACTTATGGAGTACATCAGAACAATGGGAATACATTATTACACACTTCCTAATGGCAGCAAACTTCTTCATTGTATATATATCAACTCATTTATTAAAGAAGGTTATTCATGAAAATAAAGAATTAACCGACCGTGTGAGAACGTTAGAACATTACATTGGAGAATCAAAATTATTAACGAGACAAGAGTTCGAAAGAAGACAAGCATTATTAATCACTGCAATGAATCGTCGCAATGAAACAGGTGTTATTATTTCCTTCGACTTCACTTCCTTTAGTAAATATACGAAGGAAAGTGTTATGGATCGTGTAGCTTCATTATTAGTTGAAACGGTAAGAGCTGACTTTGACCTTGCTGCTGAATATGATAACAACACATTAGTCATTTTATTACAAAATACAAATGAAGCTGGTGCCGACATTGTAATGAACCGTCTACAGCCCAAAATGGAAAAATGGCTTGCTGCTGAAGCGATCCAAGATATACAAATTTCACGCGAGCAAATTGGGAACAAAGGAAAGACGTTATTATGATGACACTCGTTATACTGCTTTTATTCCTTCTGTTTTGCGTACTCGTTTTTTGGATTAGTATCACATTTTCGATTAAGTATATACTTATCTTTACAGCCTTTCTATTCTCTGCCTTACTTGTTTACTATTCTTTCTTAACACTCGCAGGTTTAGTTCACCGAAATAGTAAACGAAAAGATCGTACGCTAGAACATTATCCAAGCGTCGACATTTTAATACCAGCCCACAATGAAGGGGTCGTTATTAAAGACACTTTAGAGGCGATGGCAAAGATTGAATATCCAGGTAAACTAACTGTTTATTTATTAAACGATAACTCTCAAGATGAGACACCTGAAATTGGTGACGATTTTGACAAAGCTTATGCTCATATTCGTCACATTCGTGTTCCGGCGGGTGAACCAAAAGGGAAATCGCGTGTATTAAACTATGGTCTTAGTATTTCAGATGGTGAATACTTCTGTGTTTATGATGCAGATAACCAGCCTGAACCACATGCACTGCGAATGCTTGTAGAACACGCTGAAACAACCGAGGATGCTGTTGGAGCTGTTGGTCACGTTCGTACTGTAAATGAAAACAGAAACTGGCTAACACGAATGATTTCATTAGAATTTCAAATCTTCCAGCTCCTTATGCAATCAGGACGCTGGTTACTATTCCAAACAGGTTCACTAACAGGAACAAATATGCTTCTTCGTCGCTCTGCATTAGAAGAACTTGGCGGCTATGACCCGTATGCAATTGCAGAAGACGCTGAATTAACATTACGAATTACACAAAAAGGCTATCTCTTACCGATCGTTCCAGAATCAATTACATGGGAACAAGAACCTGAGCATTTAAAAATCCTTATTAAGCAGCGTACACGTTGGCTCCAAGGGAACTTGTACATTTTAGAAAAAATGTTTTCTTCCTTAAGTTTCTTTAAAGGAAAACTTCTCGTCCATTCCTTACAACAAGTTTTAGTGTATGTTGTATTTTGGCTATTCTTAATCATTTCGAACGTTTGGTTTGTAATTGGGTTACTCGGGATATTCCAAATTCAATATAGCATTCCGCTACTATTTATGTGGTATGTCGCATATATTACATATGTTTCTCAATTATTTAGTGCCCAGAGTGTGGAGCGAACCTTTACACCAACTAATATTTTTATTAGTGTTATCATGTACTTTACGTACGCACAGCTCTTTACGTACTTATTCATTCGCAGCTTAATTTTATACTTACGTGCAAAGAGCAAGAAACAAGTCATTGGCTGGGATAAAACAGTTCGATTCAAAAAAGAAAAGTAAAACTTTAATCAGTGGGAGTTCTCTCACTGATTTTTATTTACAAAATAAAAATCAGCACAGAGCGCCGTATGCTCTGTGCTGATTTATTGCCGTATAAATTATATATATCAGACAATACCCCTTAGCTGAAAGTAATTTCACGTCCATCCCCCAACGAACGATTGACCTTCATTTATATACGAAAAAGTGATTGCTATTTTTGTAGAACCAATTGCTTCTCTTGCTGTTCTTTGCGCGTTTCAGTCTTAGGTTCCGTGCTTTCTTGGACACTACGATGTGCCACACGTTTCAAACAAATATGCTTCCACTTTCTTTCGTAACGTTTCATTATTCTAGATGTCCCCCTTGAATGCGCTTTAAAACTATTTGAAATCGCTTACAGGAAATAATATAGCACATATACATAAACGTGACAACACATTTCCGACAATTTTTTGTCAAAAATACAAATAGAAGCCGCAAGATATCGAACATTGTCGAAATGTATCGATTTATCTTCGTCTAAAAGGCATACTACTTATATAGTAAAGTATTTTATTTCCCTTACTTGCAGTTAAAATTCCTTCTATATAAAAAAGAGCTGATACATAATCAGCCCTTTTTCCTTCTATTATTAATGACGCTTCATACGCCCCTCTTTTTGTAACTCTTTAAATAATGCTGCCATCATGAAGAAAATAACGAAGACGAATGGGAATGCCGCAATAATAGCTGCCGTTTGCAGTGCTTCTAATCCACCAACATATAATAAGGTAGAAGCTATCGATGCTAAAACGATACCCCAAACCATTTTAATGCGGTTTGGTGGATTTAAACTACCATGTGTCGTTAACATCCCTAAAACGAATGTCGCAGAGTCTGCAGATGTAATAAAGAATGTTGCAATAAGCAGAATACCTAATACCGATAAAGCTGATCCAAAGCTTCCCATCTGATCAAACATAGCGAATAACCCTACTTCTGTTCCCATCTCTTTAATTTTTTCAAAGATATGAGCATCACCAAACAGCTCCATATGAATACCAGTCCCGCCGAAAACAGAGAACCAAAGCGCACCGATTACAGTCGGTACGAGTAACACACCGATAACAAACTCACGAATCGTACGTCCTCGTGAAACACGGGCAATAAACGTACCTACGAATGGTGACCATGCAATCCACCATGCCCAATAGAAAATTGTCCATGACTGAATCCATTGATTTCCGCCTTCATCTAATGGACTTAAACGGAAGCTCATGCTTGGCAATTCCTGAATATAAGAACCGATTGTTGAAGTGAAGTAATTCATAATAAAGTTTGTTGGACCTGCAAATAATACAATAATCATAAGTGCAAACGCCAAAATAATATTCGCATTACTTAAATATTTAATTCCTTTATCAAGACCTGTTTGCGCAGATAACATAAATAACACGGTTACGATTGCAATAATAACTAACTGTGTCGGCAATGAATTCGGGATAGATGTTAAATAACTAACACCACCAGCAATTTGTTTCGCACCAAGACCTAATGATGTTGCGACACCAAACACAGTTGCGAAAACAGCTAACACATCAAATGAATGAGCAATACGTCCATGTTCCCCGTCTTTGAATAACGGACCTACTGTCGCACTAATTGTACTTGCTTTTCCTTTTCTAAAAGTAAAGTAAGCAATACACAGCGCTACAAATGCATATAGTCCCCACGGATGTAATCCCCAATGGAAAAATGAAAAACGTAATGCAAGACGCGCACTTTCCTCAGTTGCACCTTCTCCAAACGGAGGTGCGTACAAATGGTTTAATGGTTCAGCAACGCCCCAGAAAACTAAACCGATACCCATACCAGCGCTAAATAGCATAGCAAACCATGTCATATAACTATAATCAGGTTCATCATCATCTTTACCTAAACGAATAGAACCGTATTTCGAAACAATTAAAAAGATAGACACACCTAAAATAATAGAAACAGAAATAATATAGAACCATCCAAACTTACTAACCAATACCGTTTGAATCGCAGTCGTTACATTTCCTAGGCTACCTTTTCCAATAATAGATTCGGGAATAATCCCCCAAATTGTAAATGCAATACATAATGTTAATGATACGATGAATGTTTTTGTCAGTTTCCTCATCAAATCCCCCTTCGTAGGTTTCACTTTTGTAAATAACATAAATTCCGATATGTAAAATCGGATAGAAAACTATAATTTTACGGTGATTTTCTTACTTTCACCTTCACCAATTCGAATTCTTATGGACAGCCTTACCTTCCGTATAACCTTTTCACTCTGCAAGAGCTACAAGATCGAAATACTGCTGTCAAATTGTGTGAGAAAAATGCGGATGGGAATGTATTTTCCCAAAAAAGGATGTGTTACAGATGTAAAAAAGGGCATTTTTCTTCCTTGCAACCCTTTCTTTTTGTAACAATTATGCGGTTTTTTTGCTAGTATATAGCACGTGTTTATAGTTTCACAAACGAAATGTTTATGTTTATATAACTATATTACCCATAAAACGGCAAAATACTCAAGGAATGTAATCGTTTAGTAAATATTATGTAACACTCCTGTAATATTTTTATTTACGCCGAAAAATATATGTTGTATTAAATATTTTGAATATAAGTAGAAACCTACTAATCACATAGAATGAAAAACGCTTTCCTATATCTTTTGTTATATTACAGGATGTTAACGACTGATTACGAATGGTTTGTAATTGTGTGTTTTCCCGAAATCCGAAAAAATCTGTTGCTATAATGAGGACACGAAAACAAACGCAATGGAGGCTATCATGAAAAAATTAATTGGAATAGCAACAGCAGCAGTTTTTGGTCTTGGGATTTTCACATCATCTGCTAATGCAGAAACTGTTGTAACAACAGACGTACTAAATGTACGCGAAAACCCTACTACTGAATCAAAAGTTGTCGGTAAATTACTAAACGGTAATAAAATAGATGTTCAAAATACAGAGAACGGATGGTCAAAAATCACTTTAGATGGTAAAGACGCATTCGTAAGTGCAGAGTTCACAAAAAGCATCTACTACGTAACAGCTAACGTATTAAACGTACGTGCTGAAGCGAACACAAACTCAGAAATTCTTGGAACGTTGAAGAAAGACGATATGATCGAAACAACGAACCAAGTACAAAATGAGTGGTTACAATTTGAATATAACGGGAAAACAGCTTATGTTCACGTTCCTTTCTTAACAGGCACAGCGCCTGTTATCGAGAAACAAGAACAACCTGCTCCTGCTAAAACGGTAGCACCAGCTAAAGCACAAACACCTGCAGCACAAGCAAAACCAGCTGCTAAGCCTGCTGTGAAAGCTGCTGAAACTAGCACACCTTCTGGTGGTCGTGAGTTAACAGTTGTAGCTACAGCATATACAGCTCATCCGAGCGAAAACGGTGGCACATACGGTGGCCGTGTATTAACTGCAATGGGTCATGACTTAACAGCGAACCCAAACATGAAAATGATCGCTGTTGACCCGAAAGTAATCCCATTAGGATCTAAAGTATGGGTAGAAGGTTACGGAGAAGCTATCGCTGGAGATACTGGCGGTGCAATTAAAGGTAACCGTATCGACATCCTACTTGGATCAGATAGCGCTGCTCAAAAATGGGGACGCAAAACTGTTAAAGTGAAAATTTTAAAATAACCAATGACTGCTAAAGCCGGTTCTCTTTGTTGAGAGCTGGCTTTTATTTTTTTATAATAACTATAAGGAGGTTATGTTCATGAATGTACAAGCAAAAATAGACTGGATCGGTACACCAAAACCGTATATATATAAAGATGAAGTAACATACGACGCTACTTCCATCGACTTTTCACTCGCTGGCGATGACAATCGATATAAATTAATTGTGCTCAGATTTGAAGAAAATACACACTACAAAATTGTCCAATATGGAATCAAACCCGGCTCACAAAAGCCATTTCCTATCGATATTCCATTCGAACAAAACATGTTACCAATTATAGAACAAATATTACATGATCCATATGTGCAAGCGATATTAAAGGAAACGCGCTTCTAATCGCAAAAAGACTATCTCAATTATATGAGATAGTCTTTTTATTAACGGTTCGGACCAGATACTTCCTCTGACTTAAGCGTATTATTCGCTCCAAGAGAATGGTACAATATCTTTCCATTTCCATTAACAGTAACGATATGTTCATTATTAAAGCTTTTGAACTTCACAGATCCATCACCATAACGAATATGGTACTCTTCATATGTCGTTACTTTATATTTCGTATCACTTTGATGCTCTACATTACGAATTTCCATTGTTAATAAATCTTCAGTAATTCCCTTTTTGTGTAGATATTGTATATAATCACGGTCTTCCTTATACGATTTCCCGCTCTTATCATAATTATTTTCAATTAGACTAAAATCATTTAATGAAATCGCACGTACGTTATTATAAATGTGATTTCGTACAAAATCACCAACTGCTGAGATTGATGTTTCTTTCGGGAATTTTAAGTAATACGTACTTTGGTCTCCAATTTTAACACTTTCAGATTTTATTACACCAAAATCAGTAGTTTTCTCTAAATGTACTTCTACTGTTTCATCTGTGGATACAGGACCCAGTTTATAATTACCATAACTTAATTTCCCACGTTTTTTACCATTTACAAATACGGTTGCATCATTTTCATCAGAAGAAATGCTTACATACTTTCCTTCAAGCGATAAATCTACATTCACTTTCTCGCTCTGTTCATCTGCTAAATCTACTTCTTTCTCTGTTTCTAATTCAGTAAGTTCTGTCTTCGCTGTTGCCTTGACAACATACGTACCTGGGAAGTATGGCCCTAACTCTTTCGAAGTTTTATCACTAGAAAGTGCTGTTTCTTTTTTATCATTCACATATATTTCTGCATTCTTTGCAGTTGTACTAACACTCATATAATAAGATTTTATGCTAAACTTATACTTTGGATATAAGAACCACTCTTTTCCCTCTGCTACAATTTCCCCATCTTTAAACGAATTTTTATCCTTTGTTAACTTTTGATCTACTGTCTCTTTCTGTAAATAAGACAATAATTGTTTATTGTAAGAAGGGTTCTCTTTTAAGTAACGCATGTACGCTTTAATATCCTCTGTCTTAATCTTTAAGCTTGAATCATTTGCTTTCACAAACTCATCAATTGCATTAATATCTTTCTTTTGGAATGCTTCAATCATTACAGTTATTTGCTTTTCTTTTGAAAACTTATATGCTCCAAATTTATATGCCCCAAATAATAAAATAATAATAATGGCGAAACCAATAATTAAAAATAAATTTTTCTTACTTTTCACTGGTTGTGTCTCGCTTTGTACTTCTGTATATGAAGCGGCAGTGTTATCGACGATTACTTCTACTTTACTCCCACACTCAGGACAAAAGTTCAAATGGTCTGCAACGTTCTTTTTACATGTTCCACAAAACTTCAACGTGCTCTCCTCCTATTTTTTAGCTAACTTCATTCCAACAAATGCTGCTACATATGTCACAATAAAACTACACAAAGTTAAATATACAAATGAATTTTGCATAGATAATACCGTTCCACTTGTTCCAAACAAACTTGTTACAGTCCCTGAAACATCAATTTGGAACTTAGAAATCATATTCATTACAATCATCATAATTGTGTAAGAACCACTGCATACTGCTAATGTAATATACATATTGGCAGTCGATAATTCAGCTAACTTTCTTCCCGCTCTAAACATAAGGAACAATGGAATAATAAGCAGTAATAAACCGTAATGGAATACGTTATTCACTTCATCAAATTCAGCAAGGCTTTCCTGACTTGCTCCTTTTGAAATCATTATATCTCTAACCACTACGCCATTTACAGAGATGCCTGATATAAATGAAAACGATAATGTGCTCTCAGATGATTTTGATTTCTTACCAATTCCAGTAAAATCCTTACTAAGTGCTGGACTTGATACTTCTAACGGAGCAAAATGAGCCATACTCCATAATTGAGGTGTTAACTCTAATGCTAATAATGTACTTTCAGATTTTAAAGTTGTTATTTCTTTTAATGGTTCAATACTGTCTTCCTTATTTACTAACGCCATAATACAAACTACTACTGCTGTTACTAAAAGTCCTTTTATCATGGCTGAAATACCGTAATAAACAGACGCTCCATATGGCATTAACTCTTGAAATGCTGCTGCCATATTATTTTTGCTTGTATGAGCAATAAATCCTATTAAGGTAAATAATGTCCCACATACAAAACCACTCAATAAACTCTTAATCGCTGAATAGCCAACCGTAATCTTACCTGCTTCTGAGAATGGAATTGCAAAAGATTGTGATGCTATAAAACTTATAATGAATAAAAAGACACCATAAATAATACCAACTGTTGCTGCTATAAAGATTTGATCCTTAATCGTTTTTGCAACACGCTGCTTTCCTAAACAAATTCCTGTACCAGCGAAAATCATAAATGGAATGATTAATAGTAATGTAAATGGAGTATGCCATGATAAAGAAAATATCAATCCGCTATCATCGCTAGCTGTAAAACTAAGTAAATGATAATTTAACATCGTAGAAGTTGCACTCGAATAAAAGCTTGGCAACATTTCTAATTCTTTCGCAAATTTACTAAACATCTCACTTAATATAGAAGCAAATAATACACTACCAATCCAACCAGCAATTAACATGAGAATACTTGCAACAGCCCCACCAATAAAACCTGTTTTTAAAACAGCTTTATCTGCTGTAAATTTAACTTCAGACGTACCGTCCATTGTAGGCAATTTGATAGATTGTTCCTTTTTCTTCACAATAAATAAAGAATGCCCACACTTTTGGCAATATAAATTTTGCTGAGCATTTTCACTGCCACAACCTTTGCAGTATTTTGCAGTATCTTGTTCTAACGTTACTGCCTCTATAGCTCCTGCAATCTCCATACTTCCTTCGTTAGGGCAATAGTTTACCTCTTCACCATGTTGATTTCCACATGTGCGACAATACATCTGATTCACTCCCCACTTTGCTTAATCCCACAAACCGGACAGTAAGTAGAGTTTTGATCAATATGTTCATTACATGAAATACAATTTGTCGTTTCACCTTCATGTTCTATCGCTAACATTGGATTAGGCTTTCCACACGAACCACAAAACTTATCATTTATTGATAAAGGTCCACCACATTCACATGTAGCTTTCTCGCCTTGTTGCTTTTGCAGTTCAACAATGCGTTTTCTTGCTTGATAAATAGCTACATCAAATTCTTGAACTGGAGCAATCATTTCTTGTAGGCTCGCTTCATCTACTCCGTTTCCTCTTAATTGAACGTAGACTCGTTGTCCAATCTCTAATAGAACCTCTGCCTTTTTCTGCATTTGCACTTGCATTTCTTTTTTCAGTTGAGCGATTTCTTGCGCAACTTGTAACTTCATCTTCCCTTGCTCAATTCCTTCTTGTAACTTATTCATTCCACTGCCTAACTTCGTCTGTAAATCTGACAAACTTTTTCTCCTCCTATTCATATATAGTAATATACAAAATTAACACTATATATATTACCATGATTTTCAATTTATGTAATCCAAATTTCATTTTTTCTGTTTTGAGCATTTTTTGTTTATAATGGTAAAGGAAAGAAATATGTGTACGGAGGAATATTATGCTGCAACACTCAATTACGAAAGATGAAATTATGATGATTGCGAATGAGTTCGTTCAAGGACTAGATCCACAGCAAACAGCTGATCAGGAACATGTCGCTACAGCTCGGCACCTATATCGTAGTGGTGTTGTCTACAACGTTGACTTTGATGGTTATACGCTATCAGGAACTGTAGATGCTGCAGGCAGCGTATATAGCGTCCATATCCCGATTCGTAACGTCGCTGAAAGCTATTGCGATTGCTTTGCACCAACGCAATGTGAGCATATGCTAGCTGTTTTACTATCTGCAGCATCTAGTTTCGGGCAAGTAGGAGATGTATTAACTTTATTTAAAAATAATACGAAACCTTCCCTTCCTCCTATTCGAACTGCAAGACAAGTATTGCAATCATCAGCGTTTGAAGAAACGGATTATAAAAGTTGGCAATCGTATTTTGACAACGAATATGAATCATTTAAAAAAGAACAAGCTCGGCTTACTTATAAACAAATGTATTTTCTTATGAGTATTTTTACAGAATTCTATACGAAACTCGAGCGGAAAGCTCCGCGTATCGTTGCGATACATGAGTTGTTCAGGCTACATGCAGCGCTTTATTGCTTTCAAAAATTATTAGAAGAAATTCAGGACTTCGAAGCAAATAAAACGTATTCTTATCACCAGCCTGTTAACGTCGTTCGCTTATTTGTAGATAAAGTGGAATCCATCGTTCGGGACTTACAATCAGAAGCGATTCCTTCAGAGTCTGAAGGAATTTTGCAAGAAACAGCTCGTCTCGTTCACGAAGTATTCTTCTCCACTGACGCCTATACGCAAGAAAGATTTTTTATTTATCGTCACATATGGAGTGAACTCTTACACAATAAAGAGAAACTGCAAGAAGAAGAAAAGCGAATCGATACGAAAATCAATCCACTTTCCAAAGCATTAGCATCTTCTCATCTACTCTTTTTAAATGACGAAGACCTATTAGCTATGGACTTACTAAAGAAACAGCCTGCTTCTGTTGTAAGTCTGTACTTCTATTGGTTAGAAGAGCTATTAAATACAATGCAGTGGGATCGTGCGAAAAACTGGCTTTCCTTTACGTATAAACAAGTGAAGAAAACGATACATGAGCACGAAAATACGATTTTCATAAAAGATATCGTTCGCTTATTTGTCATCATGTATGAAACGTATGCAACCCATACAAATGAACAAGCCGGACTCGAAATGATTTTGCAAGAGCTATTACCATATAGTTTCGCAAACTATGAGCAATACGTACTCGCGAAAAAGCAATATCGTACATGGGCAGAACTTCAGCTCTTACATGGGTTTGAAGCAATTGAACTTTTGAAAGAGCCACTGAAAGATATTGAAAAGGAAGCACCAGAAGCAGCCCTTCCTCTTTATCACCTTGCTGCTACCGAGGCCATTGAAGAGCGAAACCGCAAATCATATAGACGTGCAGTTCGTTACTTAAAGAAATTACGTACATTATATAAACGATTAAAGCGTACTGATGAATGGGATGCTTTCATTATTCACATCGCAAACTTACATTCACGTCTGCGTGCACTACAAGAGGAATTACGGAAAGGAAAATTAATCGATGATCAATCAAACTGAAGTAACAATTAGGCTCCAGCACGTTAGTCAAGGTTGGTTCCTTTGGGGAGAAGATGACAGCGGTACTCCATTATCCGTAACAAGTTGGAAACGAAATGCATTTACATGGCACTCCACTTCCTTCTACGGCACGTTTCTAAAGGAAGCAACCTTTGAAGGAAAACAAGGTGTTATGCTAACAAACGCACAAGCATTTGAATACATCGCTAATAAACCGATGAACTCCTTTGCCCATATTCAAATGAATGGCCCTATTACAGCACTTACGAAAGATGCGAACGAATTATGGGATGCCTTCACAAGCGGTAGCTTCGTACCTGATATGGAGCGTTGGCCCAAACAACCATCTTGGAAAGTGCAAAATACCCCAATCGAAGATGATACATTGGCATCTCTTTTCTCGGCGGCGGTAAATGAAAGCATATTACAAGATAACCGTTCAAACGATGGATGGGAAGATGCAAAGAGACTTTATGAACATTATGACTTTACGAAAAGACAATTGGATGCAGCACTACATGAAGAAGATTGGCTTCGAAAAATTGGTTACATTGAAGATGACCTTCCCTTTACAATTGGACTACGGCTACAAGAGCCACAAGAAGAATTTGAAATGTGGAAGCTTGAGACAATTGTTACACCAAAGCGCGGGGCACATCGCATATATGTATATGAAAGTATCGATTCTTTGCCAAAACGATGGCACAATTATGAAGAACGTATTCTTGAAACACAAGAAGGATTCAGTAAGCTCGTACCGTGGTTAAAAGAAGGCGATGCATTCCGAAGTGAGCTCTTTGAAACAGAAGCGTGGAACTTCTTAACAGAAGCAAGTAACGAATTACTCGCTGCAGGTATTACGATTTTACTGCCATCCTGGTGGCAAAATTTAAAAGCGACAAAACCAAAATTACGTGTGCAGCTGAAGCAAAATGCCACGCAAACGCAATCTTTCTTTGGCATGAATACACTCGTTAATTTTGACTGGCGAATTTCAACGAACGGCATTGATTTATCAGAAAACGAATTTTTCGAACTCGTTGAACAAAACAAACGATTATTCAATATAAATGGTCAATGGATGAGACTGGACCCAGCCTTTATTGAAGAAGTACGAAAGCTTATGAACCGTGCCGATAAATATGGACTCGAAATGAAAGATGTCCTTCAGCAACATTTATCAAACACTGCTGAAACAGAAATTGTAGAAGAAGATAGTCCATTTACCGATATTGAAATCGAGCTAGATGGATATTATGAAGAACTATTCCAAAAACTACTGCACATTGGAGATATTCCAAAAGTAAATGTCCCTTCTGCACTAAACGCAACACTCCGTCCGTATCAACAACATGGCATTGAGTGGTTATTATATTTAAGAACGCTTGGATTCGGAGCATTATTAGCTGACGACATGGGACTTGGAAAAAGTATTCAAACGATCACTTACTTACTATATATAAAAGAGAACAGTCTCCAAACAGGCCCTGCTTTAATCGTAGCACCGACATCTGTTCTTGGAAATTGGCAAAAAGAATTTGAGCGTTTCGCACCAAATTTACGTGTTCAGTTACATTATGGAAGTAACCGAGCGAAAGGTGAATCATTTAAAGACTTCCTTCAATCAGCAGATGTTGTATTAACATCTTATGCATTAGCTCAGCTTGATGAAGAAGAACTTAGTACGTTATGCTGGGATGCTGTTATTTTGGATGAAGCACAAAATATTAAAAACCCACATACGAAGCAGTCGAAAGCAGTACGAAACTTGCAAGCAACTCACAAAATTGCTTTAACCGGTACACCGATGGAAAACCGACTTTCCGAGCTTTGGTCTATTTTTGACTTCATTAATCACGGATATCTTGGCAGCTTAGGACAATTCCAGCGCCGCTTCGTCTCACCGATTGAAAAAGATCGTGACGAAGGAAAAATCCAACAAGTTCAACGATTTATCTCACCATTTTTACTGCGTCGTACGAAAAAAGATCAAACAGTCGCATTAAACTTACCAGATAAACAAGAACAGAAAGCGTACTGTCCACTTACCGGTGAACAAGCTTCCTTATATGAGCAACTTGTTCAAGATACATTGCAAAATGTAGAAGGATTAAGCGGGATTGAAAGACGCGGATTTATATTACTCATGCTGAACAAACTTAAACAAATTTGTAATCACCCTGCTCTTTATTTAAAAGAAACAGAACCAAAAGACATCATCGAACGTTCCATGAAAACGAGCACGCTAATGGAGCTAATTGAAAATATAAAAGATCAAAATGAAAGTTGTTTAATCTTCACACAATACATCGGTATGGGGAACATGCTAAAAAATGTGTTAGAAGAACATTTCGGTCAGCGCGTCCTCTTCTTAAACGGTAGTGTACCAAAGAAAGAACGTGACAAAATGATCGAGCAGTTCCAAAACGGAACGTATGACATTTTCATCTTATCGTTAAAAGCAGGTGGAACTGGCTTAAACTTAACCGCTGCCAACCATGTCATTCACTACGACCGTTGGTGGAATCCAGCTGTAGAAAACCAAGCAACAGACCGCGCATATCGTATTGGTCAAAAACGCTTCGTTCACGTTCATAAACTGATTACAACGGGGACACTCGAAGAGAAAATTGATGAAATGTTAGAAAGAAAACAATCATTAAACAACGCTGTCATTACAACCGATAGTTGGATGACCGAACTATCTACAGATGAACTAAAAGAATTACTTGGTGTATAAACAAAAGGAGCTAATCTCAAAAGATTAGCTCCTTTTTCTACTCCAAAACCAATTGCTTATTATAATTCCTGTTAATCCGCCGCACGTATCCAGTAATGAATCTTGCCACATCGGTGTACGATCTCCCGTAGTCCATTGATGAATTTCATCAAATGTTGCATACCCCGCAACGAATAGAAGAGCGTATAGGAAGCACCTTTTTCTCGAATAACCCGATCGATGAAAAGCATAATACGTCAATGAACCGAGCATAAAGAACACCATAAAATGAGCACCTTTACGAAGGAAAAACTCAATAAACCCACCTACACCTTTATTTGCAATGCTAACAGGTGTACCACCGCCATAATCGATAGATACCCACGAGAAATGCTCTTTCACAAACTCAACATTTACATATTGTTCAATATCCGAACGCATATCCTGCTTTTTATATGGTTGTGCCGAGGAATAGAAAATCAACCCCATCCATAGTAAAACAGGAATCCAAAATAACCATTTACGATTCATTCTTCCGAAACCCCTCTCTTAGTCTTTTAAGCGTACCAAAAAAAAGAATAAATTTCACGCCAAAACATGACATTTGCACCCTATTTATAAAGTGAAAGGGGGTGATAAACATGGCAGTCGAAACAATCGTAACGGACTTAACTTTACGTCTTGTCTTAAACAATGGATTAGATCAGAACGGAAAAACAGCTTTTAAGCAAAAACAATTTAAGCGTGTTAAAACAAACGCAAACTTAGAGCAAGTACAAAACGTAGCACGTGCTCTTGCTTCTTTACAAGCATCACCGCTTCACACTATACAGCTTGTTAGCACATCAGATCTTTCTACCCTATAAGGTTAAAATTTACTCAGTGGGGGGTGTTCCTCCCCCGCTAAGTATGAACCAACACCAATCACCCTGCCCGCAATATAGCGGGATAAATAAAAAGGAGGAAATAACATATGCAAGTACTAGAATTAATTTTTGCGAAAGAAGATGGAAAAACAGTTGTTTTTTCTATCGAGAAACCTGTCACACCCGTCGATGCACAAGTCGTAAATCAAGTAATGGATACCATCCTTGCCTCATCTGTATTTTCATCAATTAATGAAAATACCCGAAAAAAAGGAGCCCGTCTCGTAGAAAAGAATGTATCTGAAGTTCCAATTAACTTATAAACAAAAAGACGAATCTGCATCATTTTGCAGATTCGTCTTTTTTCTTCGGCATTTCAATCGGAATAAAAATTTTTGAAAAACCGACGCATACATATTTATAATGTTCTCCGCCTATATCAAACTCGGTCGTATATGTTGAGAAGAAAATATAATCATTTCGCTTTGTATAATTCTCGATTAATAATCCAACTTGTGGCTCAACATATTTTTTCGCCAACTTCTTACCAGCCGATGCTAAATCGCCAAGGAGACCTTCTTCATTTTCCTTTTGAACTTCGTCTAGCTTCTTACTTACATCATTACGTTTCATAAACTGCTTCGCTGCCCAATCCGTATATTCACCTTTACTCGGATTACTATTTGCTAAATATACTAGAAGAACAACAACTAGAGCCATAATAATATACTTTTTCTTCATACTATCTCACCGCCTACTCTTTTCTATTTTCATATATATGTACAAGCGATGCAAATTAGAAAGACTAACATCTATTGATTGTAAACGAATAGCCAAAATTTACAATACGAAACAAAAGATTAACAATCATTTTACTTAATTCGTATATAATGATATTAATGATATTTTATAAGGGAGGACTCGGAGTTATGAACAATGAAAATGATATTTTTATTTCTAATTCTACAATGATGTTAGAGCCTTACAAGCACCCTTATTATCGCACAAAAGTTATTGACAGTAGTGGGAATCATTTTTACTCCTGTCAAACTGCTCTTCAACTCATCAAGCAATCTTGTCTAGCCAATGTTCATTCTACTTATCAAGGCAGACGTAATGCAGTCCAAACAAACTTTAATTTCAAACAAAATGTCCCAATTCCAATTAATCATCGAGAATATATTTGTGCTTTCCCGACAGAATCTCCTTCTTCTCCAAACTGTATATGGCTGTTTTATAACCATATAGGTGATATAGAGTTTTTCAAAAAGAGTAAAAAGGCTACCATTCACTTTTCAAATGGCACTACTACAACCATACATATCAGTCCCCATAGATTAAAACAACAATTATTAAAAGCCGGATACGTATTATCACGTATGAACATGCAAGATTCACTACAATTCAAAAACCTCTTATTACATTTACTACCTTAAAACAATAAGTAGAATGGAAAGCAATATCCCTTGCCTTCCATTCTTATGATCCTATTTATCCTCTTAAGCTATTTCGCATTTTCTCAAGTGCTTGCCGATACACCCACCTCACTTGATAATAAGTCATTTCCATCTCGCTAGCGATTTCCCCCATCGTCTTCCCTACAAAAAAACGTTCGAAAATAATATACTTCTCCTTCTCATCTAATACACTCATAAAATCCTTTGCTCTTATTTCAGCATCTTCAAACGTAAAAATCTCCTCATATTCACCTACATAAACATTCCTTTCTTGCAAGACAGACTCTTTCTTCAATCTTTCCAATATATAACCACGCACCGTTACAACTGCATATGCAGGAAAACTTCCTTTCTCCGCATCAAATCTTTCATAAGCATGCCAAAGACCAATTAAACCACATTGATAATACTCTTCATGATCTTGATAAATACCTAGCTTCTTTATTTGATTTACAATCATTCCTTCATACAAAACAACTGTCTCTGTAAAAGTCGCTGGCTTCACACAGTACCTGTTTCTAAAAGGTATACCTCTTTGTTATTCCGCCGGTACCTCCACAATATAAAAATAAATAAGCGATTTCACTGTGAGTAATTTTAAATACTACCGCCGAAATTTTAAATTACACGAAGTAGAATTTGAAATTCTGCTGGTCGTATTTGAAATAAGGGTAAAAATAAAAAAGGTGACTCTTGGGAGAGTCACCTTTTAGTCCAATCATATTATACCGGCAAACCAGGTAAAAACTTTGCCATCAATACAACAATCGCAGCTAAGAATACCGCCTTAATAATGAATAAAACGATAATTGGAATAGCTGCTTTCACTTTACTTAATCCTGCTGTAACTTGTAATCCTAACCAAATTAAAACTAAATTCCATAAATAGAACACTTCAATTGAATTAGCGATTCCATATACAAGTGAGCCTTTCTCAAATAACGGACCTAAACTTGTATACGCAGTTGGTGCAGCACCTAAAATTAAAGCTATAATACCATTAATGAGTCCACCAATAATAACAATAATATCCGCGTATACAATAATCATTACTATTTTTTTATAAGAAGTATCATTCCCGTAAAACATCATAAACACTTTATAAATAGCTGCAACAACTAATGTTGCAATCATAACACCTACTATTCCCCATATCGTACTAGAAATTAAATTTGATACAAGCGAGCCCTGCTCTGCAAGTGCACCACCTAATTTCTTTTGCATTTCAATCATCTCAGGTGATGTATACGTAATATACGAATTTAAACCACCTACAAGTCCTTGTAATAGCGCCACTATGAAGAACATACCCCAAACTTTCTCAGTCGTCTTCATTCTCTCAAACTGTAAACCAGGAGAAGTAATCATTCCGAACAATGATGGCTTCTCTCCACCAGCTTTTTGCGTATTCAAATTCGCTTCCATTATAACGCCTCCTTCTATTTATATAACCCGTTCTAACGGGCGGTTCACTTCCTCAACATAGAGGCTACGAACCGCCCACTAGAACGGTAATGTGTAGTAGAGAGCCCCCTCTCTACTACACTACTAACTTATTCATAACGTAATGCTTCAATTGGATCTAACTTCGCAGCTTTATTTGCTGGAATTAATCCGAAAATAATACCAAGTGTCATAGAGAACAGTACGCCTCCAACGACAACTTCCCACGAAACGAGAGGTGGCCATTTTGCAAATGTGGAAACGATATATGCTCCGCCATATCCAAGACCAATTCCAATTAAACCACCTAGAAGTGTTAACATAACTGCTTCAATTAAAAACTGTAATAAAATTTTACTACGTGTTGCCCCAAGCGCTTTACGTATCCCAATTTCGCGCGTACGCTCCGTTACAGATACAAGCATAATGTTCATAACACCAATACCACCAACGACTAATGAAATACCCGCAATACCGCCAATAATCATCGTCATGATGCTAGTGACTTTAGAAACATTTTCTTGTAATTCTTTTAAATTCACCAGTTCATATTTACCTGGAATTTCACTTGGCTTACGACTATTTAACACATCAACAGCTTTTTTCCCAGCTGCTTCTAGATCGTCTACATTTTTAGCTTGAATTGCGATATTTTGAATATCATCTGTTCCGAATAAAACAGGCCATAATGTAAGAGGGATTAACGCTTCTTCCATTTCAAATCCCATAAACTCATTATCAGATGTATACACACCAATAATTTGCATTGGCTGCCCCTTCATCTCAATAATTTGTCCTACTGGGTTTACGTCCTTAAATAACGTCTCTTCTGTTTTTGTACTAATCATCACAACGTTATTTGCATGAGTAATATCTGATTCATTTAAAGTACGTCCCTTTACGACCTTTACTTTATTAACCGCAAAATATTCATTATCAAGACCAATAACATTCAGATTTGCTTTTTTATCATTTACATCCAATATCTCTGTTGTCGAATTTGTCGTAATAACATGTGAAACATCTTTCACTTGTTTTACTTCCATAATATCCTCTTCCGTTAACTTTGGTATTTCAAATCCGCCTATAGCAAACTCATCATTCATATCTGGTTTAAATTGAATTGGCATAAGGTTATTACCACCAGAACCTGCGAATTTCGACTTCAGCATCGCTTCCCCGCCTTGCCCAATTGCAACGACAGTAATAATAGAACCAACGCCGATAATAATACCGAGCATCGTAAGCGCTGAACGCAGTTTATGAGCTAAAATAGAAGATAGGGCAATTTTTATACTATCTAGTAAACTCATACCGCACACCTTCTATCTTCTGTAATTTTCCCGTCTCGCAGTACAATGCGGCGGGAAGAATACGCTGCTACTTCCTCTTCATGCGTAACCATAACAATCGTTGTACCTTCTGCATTAAGCTTCGTGAAAATATTCATCACTTGTTCACCAGACTTCGTATCAAGCGCGCCAGTAGGCTCATCAGCCATAATGAACGTTGGATTATTCGCAATCGACCTTGCAATCGCTACACGCTGCTTCTGTCCACCTGATAATTCATTCGGCAAATGGTGAACCCTATCTGACAAACCGACTTTACCAAGCGCGTCCAGAGCCCTTTGACGACGCTCTGCTTTCTTCACACCACCGTATACGAGCGGAAGTTCAACATTTTCTACTGCCGAAAGACGCGGAAGCAAATTAAAGTGCTGAAACACAAAGCCAATATATTCATTACGAATTAAAGCAAGCTTTGACTCGTCTGCTGTTAAGATATTCACATCATTCAGCATATATTCGCCTTCTGTCGGACGATCTAAACAACCGATAATATTCATAAGCGTTGATTTACCAGAACCAGACGGTCCCATAATCGAAACGAACTCACCGCTTTGAATTGTTAAACTAATATCATGTAAGATTGGCACTGCCAACTTTCCTTGATAATACGTTTTAGCAATATTATTTAACGTAATCATTTCTCTTTCACTTCCATTCCGTCATACACGTCGTCGGAAGGATTTTTAACCACCTTTTGCCCCACTTTTGCGCCTTCAACAATCTCTGTCCAATCTCCATCAGTAGAACCTTTTTTCACATTTTGTTTACGAAGCTTCCCTTTCTCCTCAACATAAACAAATGCATCATCGCCTTTTTCTACAATGCTCTTAGTTGGAACAGCAATCATCGTCTTATTCTCTAAACTTACTTGCAGAGAAACGTGATAACCTGGAGATAAACCATCTTGACTATCAAGACTTGCTTTATATGTATATTGGGACATATTTTGAGTCGCTTCACCCATACCACCAGCTTGAGCCATCTCTGCACTCGTTGGGAATTCACTTACCTCTGTAATTTTACCTGTCCACTTCTTCTTACTATTTGCTTTCGCAGTGACAGTAAATGTTTGATCTGGTTGGATTTGTGACTTCTGAAGCTCAGTTAACGTCCCTTGAACTTGGAATGGATCTTTAGACGCCACTTGTAAAAATGCTTTCCCTTGACCACCTAACGCTTGAGATGAACTTTGCGCCGCATCTTTATCTAACTTTTGAACGACACCAGTAAAATTACTATAAATCGTAAGCTCTTTCTGCTTTTTACTTAACTCTTCTTTTTGCAACTTCCCTTTTTCCTTCTCAAGATCAGTTGTCTTTTGCGCCATCTCTAACTCACTTACTTGCTCGTCCATCGGATCTGTTACTTCTTTCCCAGCTCCGCTATCCTTTGCCTTCTTAATTTCTTTCTTCAACGAATCAATTTTCTTCTTTCCTTGATCATAACGCATATCTGCCATCTTTTGATCAAGCTCAGCTTGCTTCATTTGCAAATTAATCTCTTCATTATCATAAGAGAATAACTTCGTACCTTTCTCTACCTCTTGTCCTTCTTTCACTGCAATATCTTTCACTTTTCCTTTAGTCGGATCCGCATAGAAACTTTCAATATTCCCTGGTTTCACCTGACCAGAAATTAACTTCGTATTATTAAGCTTTCGCTCCGTTACCTTCTCAAAGCTCACAGCATCAGCCGTCGTTGCTGCGCCCTTCTTCTTCCCTTGCATTACAAAAATATTAACTGCTGCTACAATAACAATTAGTGCAATAACCCCGATGATAATCCATTTCTTCTTCTTGTTTGGAGTACGAACCGTATTTGGTACCATATTCTCTCTCCTTTTATAACTTAATAGTTTAATATAAAAATTGTATAAAACTTTCTGAAAAATAATTACATATTATTACATTCTTTTTACAAAGTTTTACACATCCATTTATATTGTAACAAAAATTCCAATGATTAGAAATATGACATCTTGTCTTTTAAGATAGATTTAAGGAAAGATTATATTAATATAAGAAAAGCCATCCTTTATTAATCAACTCCTTACCAATATAAATTATTAAAATTATTTTCCTAATTGCACCATTATCATTTTTGTCATATATATTTGACATTTCATTTATCAAATTATAAAATGTCACATATAAATGACATTTCTGATGCACGAGGTCTACAATTATTAATAGGAGGTTTATATTTGAATAACGTTAAACAATATCGAAAATCTGAAGGTCTATCGCAGCTAGAATTAGCTAAAAAAGTTAATGTAGCGAGACAGACAATAAACTTAATTGAAAATAATAAATATAACCCCTCTTTAGCCTTATGTATCGAATTAGCAAAAGCACTACAAACAGATTTAAACAGTCTATTTTGGGAGGGAGATTAAATGATGAAAATTGAATGGAAAGAAAGAGTTTATAATAATTTTGTTGGAACAATGAGTGAAAGAGATGAATATCAAAAACAAGAAATCAATAAAGAATTATCTGTAGCTGGAATTGGTTTATGGTGGTTAAATATGTTGGTAATGCTTATTATGTTACTTGTTGATACTATGAACCACACAATATCTATAGGAACTATATTAGTTTTTCTGTCTAATATGATTTATGCTAATTATTTAACATTTAAACTTAAGAAAAAAGGTTTAAATGAGACTGAATGTGCAACAAAAGAAGAGTATTTGCAACATAAGAAAAAATTAAGAAAAGCGGGCTTAAAAGCAGGTGTACTTTGGGGCTTTCAAATGTTTGTTTTTATGAATTATATCCTTCCCTATGTAGGTTCAGAAGAAATCTCTATTTCTTTATTTGATGTTGGGCTTTGGAGTTGCGGCGGTATATTTTTCGGTGTAACTATGTACATGATTGGTTTATTAAACCTAAAAAAATTATACTAATTAACAAAAATCATTTACACATAAAACTGCAATTTTACATACTTTTTGTTTTTGCTAATATAAAAGCTATCCAATATAACAATTGGATAGCTTTTCAAACAAAATATTACGCTACTTTAGTTTTTTTCCCCTCATGTCCACGTTGAACGATGAACAAGAAGATTGTTGATAAAATAGCACCTGTTAATAGTAAGATGAAGCAACCGTCCCAGCCAGAACGATCAACAATAACACCGATTGCTGCGTTTGCTACAAGACTTCCGCCTACATAACCGAACAGACCACACATACCAACTGTCGTACCTACTGCAAATTTCGGTACTAATTCCATCGCACTTAAACCGATTAAGAACTGTGGCACATAAATTAAGCAACCGATAATAGAAACGGCAATACTTACAACAAGTATGCTAGTTGCTTGCCAATATACAAACGTACCAATAACAACTCCGACCATACTAATGATACATAATGGCATACGTTTTCCTTTAAATAATTTATCACTTAAAAGACCAACGATTAATGAACTTGGAATTGCCATACCTTCAAAGATTGCGTACGCCGCGTGTGCTTCATTTTTTGAGAAGCCTTTAACTGTCGTTAAATAAAGTGGAACCCAGTTAATAACGCCGAAACGAATTAAATACACAAATGCATTTGCAATACATAAGAACCATACAAATTTATTTTTCACTACATACTTCATTAAAATTTCTTTTGGTGACATCTTGTTAGCATTATCTGCTTTTTCAAGATTTTCATAGTCATTACGATACTCATCAATTGGAGGAAGACCTTCTGATTCTGGTGTATCCTTCGCATTAATCCAAACAAGAACTGAAATTATCATTGCGATAATCGCAGGGAAAATAAACACGCCGCCTTGCCAATGATTTTCACCAAAAATAGCTACACCAATTCCGACAAGTGGTGGTACGAGCATTCCGCCAACGTTATGTGAAATATTCCAAATACCTGTTTTCGTACCGCGTTCTTTCTTCGAGAACCATTTCGTCATAACGATACTACAAGGTGGTGCTCCCATACCTTGTACAATACCATTTAGAACAAGTAGTGTAACAATCATTCCAAATGACGATGCAAAACCGAAACAAATATTTACAAGCCCTGATAAGAATAAACCGACTGCGATAAAGCGCTGGGCGAAAGCTTTATCTGACAAATTCCCCATAAAGAACTTACTAAATCCATAAACAATTGCCATGATTGAACCTAGTAGTCCAATTTCAGCTGTACTAAATCCATATTCTTGTACTAAATACGTACTTGATAACGTAAAGTTACTACGAACTAAATAATAAGCAGCATACCCAACTGAAATTCCCATTAATACACGAATACGTAATAATTTATATACTCGATCAATCATATCCGCTGGCAATCTTTCAATTGCAGGTGCTGGCTTAAGCCATTTAAACATATATTTTCGTCTCCTTTTCTCACTTCTGAGAGAGACGCTGTCTATTCCATATCTCGATTATTCCGCTATTTGATATATTTTGGTTTGTTCTTCTAACCGGCTGTCCTTCTATTTCTTTCTCGTTCTTCGCAAACATCGTTGGTACGCCAAACGAAACTTTTTCTAAAATGTGACCCGCTTCTTCTGATAAACAATAATCAATAAATAAATCCGCAATAATACCACTCGGTGCACGTTTTAGTTTCGAAATCGCATTAACAGATAACCCTGTTTGCTCAGGTACAATACTTACAATTGGAAAGCCTCGTTTTTGAAGCATTCTCTGATCTCCCATGAAATTGATGCCTATCATATACTCACCGCTCGCAACAAGCTCTACTGGTATGTAACCATTCACCGTTACTTCACCAACTTGCCCTGCAAGGTTCTTCACATATTCCTTCGCTTCCACTTCACCTAAAGTATCAATAAGTGATTGAAAAAACGTATATGCTGTTCCTGAGACATTCGGATCTGGCATAACAATCTTTCCCTTATATACTGGATTTAATAAATCTTGCCACCTTGATGGATAAGGAAGTCCGAGCGGCGCTATCTCTTCATTCCACCGCTCTTTATTGATCGCAATTGCCAGCTTCTCCACTTCATAACCGTACCAATAACCGTCTTTATCTTTAACAGTTTTTGAAATACGGTTCGCATGCTGACTCGTAACAGGAATAGATAGATTTTTTTGCTTCATCATTTGATGCGCGTCTACCGTACCGCCAATAATAATATCCGCTTTCGGATTTCCAGCTTCCTCTTCTACCCTCCGAAGAAGCTCTTCTGTCGAAAGACGAATAAATTCATACGTACAGCCGCGTGGTTTACAAAATGATGAAAGCAAAGCTTCACCAACTTCCTCACGAGCTGCTACATACGCAACAAGATGACGATCATCCAAAATAGGGAGGCCACTTTTATTATATTTAATAGAGGTTGTATCTCGAGAGCAACTAGACATCGCTCCTCCAATTACTAGCAAAAAGAAGAAAAAGGCTATCTTTCTCATGACACATTCTCCTTTACAAATAAATTTGCTAGGGAGCTTTTCATATACATAACATTCCCGTTATTATCACCGAGATATTGCACAACAAAGTACGATGGATACACAGAAATAGTAAGAATGTCTTCTCGCTCATTCTTTATACGCTTCCCTGTTTTATAAGCGGTAATATAAGCAATCGGTTCATTCTGTGATTGTAATAATTTCTGTATTTCTCCGTAATCTGTAATTTGCTTCGCGTACCGAATCGAATCAAGTATGTGCGTAAGATTCATCGCACGTTCTACATCACCTTGGCGTACTATGACATCCTGTGCTGACGCAAAAAAATCACTAATACGTTCTGGTGTGTAATACAGGCTTAACAAATACGTTTGAAATGCTGAAATCATTGGGTCCGTACCATTCTTTCCGTACACATCAGCCCCGTACTGGAACAAGTCACCTACTGCAAAAGTACGTTTATGTCCATTCAAGTACGTTACTTCTCCAGTAAATACTTGTTCTTGATTCTTAGCTTCTCTCGTTTCTATTTGAATTCGGTCAAAGAATGAAACAATCGTATGCAAACGAACTTCATCCGTTATAACAATTTCTCCCCACTTTTCATGCCTAACCTTCATTTCGGTAGGCAGGGATTCATTCACTCTTTGTAAAACAGTTTGTTTGTCATTCACTATTGTGATTCGATTGTATATTTGCTTCTCCATCACATAAAACAAAATAAGAGAAACAATTATACAAAGAACAAACATAAGAATTTGAAATGATAGCCTTTTCATTTCTGCCTACCTCCAAGATAAAAAAACGTTGTTTCGAAAATACCGCATAATTGTTTCATAAATGTATCATTTAACCGCTTTCAAGTTTTTTATGTCTTCCATCCGTCTCGGAAGCAAAAATGTAATAAATATTGTAGTACCAATCTCTTCACTACTCTCAATTCGCATACTTCCGCCCTGCTTATTCATAATCTCCTGACAAATATACAAACCGTAACCATTCCCGTAACTAGAAGGTAGTACCTTCCCTTCTGGTGCTTCATTCCACTCTGCAAGCACACCTTCATCTATACCAATGCCATCATCATGAACAAAAACCTTTGCCTCACGTTCATTTACAATTACATTCATACGAATTTGCGTAGCATCGCTATATTTTATCGCATTATCCAGCACGTTTAAGAAAATCTGTTTCGTCTTATCGAAATCCGCAACAACATGTACATCTGTTAACTCATTTATCACTTCAATCTCAAATTTTTGCAGACGAGGTTTCACAATTGAAACTGCTTCTTCTGCTAATTCCTTTACATTCACAACTGTAGGTGACACTTCAAACGTACTCTTCCCGTACTTTGAAGACTTAAGCAATTCCTCTACAAGTGATAATAAACGCTCACTCTCTACAGCCACATATCGCAGGCTCTCTTTTACATCTTCCTTCGCCTTTAACTTCGGAATTAAATCCACATAGCCAATAATCGCCGTTAACGGTGTTTTTAGCTCATGCGTAATGCGGTCTAAGAAATCTTTCTGCTTCTCTTTCTCCTCTTTCAATTGCTTAATATGCAGCTCAATTCCATCAGCCATCGCATTAAAAGATGCTGAAAGCTGAGCAATTTCCACATATTCATTTAGCTCAATCTTACTTTTATAATCACCATTCGCAAGCCGCTTTGCCATTTGTCTTAACTGATCAATCGGCTTATGAAGAGACTTTGCCAAACGAATTGCAAAGAAAATACCTGCAGCTACGAGACAAAGAGACGTCATTAAGAACGTCCAGCCAACATTTGTTAAAACTTCCTTCTCACCCGTTAACTCATTTATAAAACGAACACTTCCGATGACATCGTTTCCATAATAAACTGGGCTTGAAAACAAAAGAATTGGAGCTAGGTCTCCCTCTTCAAAAACATACGATTTCTTCCCCTTCAAAGAGCTCTCAATATCAATATTCCGGTGAAGAAGTGCTCCCTTTTGCGTATCCGCAACAACATCTCCATTCTTTCCAATCATCTGTACACGTACATCCATGCGCTTTGCTAAATACGAAGCAATTAAAAGTGAATTCGGGCCGAGCGTCTCGACCTCTGCTTCCTTCTCTAAATAATTCATCGTATAAATTTGTGCTTCTACACTTAACTTCTCTAAAGAATTTGCCGCGTTATGATACATATTCTTTTCTAACGTAATATAAACAACTGCGTACAAAAGAACAAAAATCGGGATTAACAGTCCCACTATTCCAAACACCATATTCCTTTTTAAAGACATACCATCACCACTTAACAATCTAGTTTATAGCCAACGCCATAAATTGTCTTAATATATTCCCCGCTATTCCCTAGCTTCTTCCGCAGTCTTTGCACCATAATATCAACCGCTCTCGTATTTCCGATATACTCAAACCCCCATACTTTCTCAAGTAACTCATCTCTCATAAATACACGCTGCGGATTGGAGACAAACAACTGACATAAATTAAACTCTCTGTACGTTAACTGAATTTCTTGTCCACTAACATGTACCTTTCTTTCCTTAGGACAAATCGTTATCTCTCCTGCCCCAATTACTTCATGACTTACCGTTACCTCTGCCTTCATCACACGCCGCGTCATATTCTTGACCCGAAGAATAAGCTCCGCATAATTAAATGGCTTCGTCACATAATCATCCGCACCAAGCTGCAGACCAAGCAATTTATCATTCATCTGACTCTTTGCAGTTAACATGAGTACTGGAATATCCCTATTCTTCTCACGGAATAAACGAAGCAACTCGTACCCATCTGTATCTGGAAGCATAACATCCAAAATTAATACATCCGGTCCTTCATTCCATTTCTCTAAAGCTTCTCTTCCATCAGCCGCCGTGAGCACTTCATATCCTTCCATCTCCAACTGCATCCGAATCAAATTACGAATACTCGATTCATCATCAACTACAAGTATTTTCATTATTCTCCTCCTTCCATCCCGTATTATAGTACAGTTTAGTATAGCAAAAATCCTATAAAAAAAGAGAGGGTATTGTCGAACATATGTTGAACGACAATACCCTCTCTTTCACTTATTATATTTTATTTAGCATACCCATTAGGTTGCTTCTGATGCCAATTCCAAGCGTGCTCAATGATTGTCTTCACATTTACATACTTAGGATCCCAACCTAACTTCTCTTTCGCTTTCTGAGAAGAAGCAACTAAACGTGCTGGATCTCCCGCACGACGTGGCGCTACTTCAGCAGGAATTTCATGATTTGTAACTTCACGAACTGCATCAACGATTTCTTTTACACTGAAACCATTACCATTTCCTAAGTTATAGAAATCACTCTCTCCGCCGTTCTGTAGGTCTTTAAGCCCTAAGAAGTGAGCTGCCACTAAATCTTCAACATGAATATAATCACGAATACAAGTACCATCTGGTGTATTATAATCCTCACCAAACATCATAATCTTCTCACGTTGACCTAACGCCACTTGCAGTACAAGAGGAATTAAATGAGTCTCTGGGCGGTGATCTTCCCCAATAATACCATTTGGAGTTGCACCAGCCACGTTAAAGTATCTGAAAATCTTATAACGTAAATTAGAAGCTTGGCTATACCAATGAAGCATCTTCTCGATTGCTAACTTCGTCTCTCCATACGTATTCGTTGGATTTGTCATCGTTTCCTCAGTAATAAGGTCTACATCTACCTCACCATACGTCGCCGCAGTAGAAGAGAAAATAAACTTATCTACCTTAAACTCATCCATTACCTCTAATAAGCAAAGTGCACCATACACATTGTTATTATAATATTGAAGAGGCTTCTCCATACTAACTCCAACTAAAGAATCAGCTGCGAAATGCATAACCGCCTCAATATTTTCTTGTTTAAAAACATCTCTTAAAAATGCTTTATCACGAAGGTCGCCATTATAAAACTTCGCACCTTCCGTAATTGCATCCTCATGACCAGTTTGTAAGTTATCTACTACTACTACAGATAAACCTTCGTCTACTAATTTTTTCACAGCGTGAGAACCGATATAACCAGCTCCGCCGCAGATTAGAATTGAATTCATTGTCTTCCTCCTACATATATTAGGATTTCTTATTCACTTACTTATTATAAAAGGTATACGATTGCTCGTATACCTTTTGTGTACCTTTATTACTTAGCAACGAAATAATCCGTTACATATTGTGCCCAAACTTCATGTCCTTTAGCACTTGGGAAACCGAATTCTGTCTAAAGAAGTTGGGCCATTGCTTATTACTTAGTCACTTCAAGATGCGCTCTTAATTTATTCGATAAATCTTGTTTTGCTGCATCTGGAACATAGTAGTACCAAATACCATTAGCAGCCTTGTGACCGTCACCCGGGATTTGGATATCCTCACTATTTTTCAAGCAATCTTTATAGTTCTTTTGCATATCAAACATTTGATCTTGCGTTAAGTTTGTCTTCACATTCTTTTGAATTGCTGCTAATACATCTCCATAACCTGTTAAAGAAGAGAAGCTTGCACCCTTCTTAATAACAGCCTGCATTACTTGACGCTGACGCATTTGACGTCCAAAGTCGCCGCGTGGGTCTTCTTTACGCATACGTGTGTATGCTAGAGCTTGGTCACCTGTTAAATGAATATTCCCTTTTTGGAAGTGCTTCCCTTCTAGAGAGAATTCCAAATCATTATTTACATCTACCCCACCGACTGCATCAACGATATCTTTAAAGCCTTCCATGTTCACTTCAATATAATAATTAATAGGAACATTCAAGAAGTTTTCTACGGTCGCTACAGACATATCTACTCCGCCGAATGCATAAGCATGATTGATTTTATCGCTTTTACCTTTTCCAACAATTTCTGTATAAGTATCACGAGGAATACTTACTGTTTTCATAGAGTTATTTTTAGGATTTAATGTAATTACCATTAAAGAGTCTGAACGCCCTTTATCATTACCGCGCTCGTCTGCCCCTAGTAATAAAATTGACACTGGTTCACTCTTGCTAACTTTTTCTCCAACGTTACTGTTGTTCTGATCACGTTTTAAAGGTTGATGAACTTCCTTTAATGTATTAGATACAGAAGAATATACATTATAGGCATAAATTCCTCCGCCTATTATTAGTACCCCGATAATACCGAGTACCCAAAATAAAATTTTCTTTTTCATTATTGCACCCTTCTTTCTTAAGCCTAACTTACAATACGTGTAAATCCTATTATACAAACCACAAAAAATAGACAAACAACAATTATATATTGTTATTTGTCTATCACATATCTTAATATATTTATTCTTTCTTGTCACCAAGCGCAAACGTTATTTCTGTCTCACAAGCAATTTCACCATCTACAGTAGCAATTGCTTTTCCTTTTCCAATCGCTCCACGTACACGTGTCATTTCAACTTCTAAACGAAGTTGGTCACCTGGACGGACTTGTCGTTTAAAACGGCAATTATCGATGCCTGCGAAGAATGCTAAGCGACCACGGTTCTCTTCTTTCTTCAACATAGCAACAGCGCCAACTTGTGCTAAAGCCTCTACAATTAAAACACCTGGCATTACAGGATAATCTGGAAAATGTCCATTAAAAAATTCTTCATTAGCTGTAACATTCTTTATCCCAATAGCACGCTTTCCTTCTTCTACTTCTAAAACTTTATCCACTAGTAGAAATGGATAGCGATGAGGAATTATTTCTTTAATTTGTTGAATATCTAGCATACACTTCTCTCCTTAAACAAGATTGGTCATACCACCAGAAGTTATACTATCATTATCCCATTTTAAATCTCATTTGTCATTATAAAAAAGGATTTCAAGATTTCTCTTTTAAATAAAAAAATGTATACACTCTTTTCAATATGTATTATCACTGACACGGAGGTTGAAAAGAGTGTATACCCAAGTTAGGGAAAGGCAAATTATATCAAATATATTAAGCCTTAATGTCGTATTCAAGATTTATTATATATGACAAAAATAAGAAATTAAAACCTAATTTTCGACCTTTTTCGTATTAATTCCCTAATATTACTCATGATTTCTCTATTTTCCTTACATTCTCTTAAATGTGATATTTAGAAATATAAATTTTAATGAAAAATTATTAAAATAAAAACAAAAACGCTTGTAATAGAATTTACACAATAATATTATAACAGAATGAATATAGGATTTTACCCTAATTATTCAAATACCTTTTAGAAAGGAATGCAAAAATGGCAAAAGGTATACATACTATAGAGTTAAATGCTTCACCAAATCAAATTTGGAAATTTATTAGTGATATAAACAATTGGGCTCCACTAGTCGCAGGCTATGTTAAACATAAAATTATTGATGACAAACATTCAACTTGGCGTTTGCACGGTGATTTAGGATTTATTAAACGCGACGTTAGTCTCAATGTTGAAATTATTGAATGGCAAATGCCTGATAAAATTAGCTTTACGATGACTTCTCCAACAAAAAAATTAGTTGGTAGCGGCTTTTTTCTTGCTGAATCAACCTCTCCTTCTACTACAAAAGTAACAAGTCAGTTAGAATTGCGAACAACTGGTAAGGGGGCCTTTGTTTTTAACGGCGCAATAAAACCATTTGTCCCTAAAATGACAAAGCACCTTTCTAAAAAAGTGGCAGATAAATTAATGAAACAGTTATAAAAAACCATCTCAGAAATTTATTTTACAATAAATTTCCGGGATGTTTTTTTTGTAAAAGTTAATTATTAACCATTTCTGTTTTAAATAATTTCTCCATATAGCTTAATAATTCATTCTTTAACTCATCATGCTGTAATGCCATTTCAATTGTTGTTTGAATGAATCCAAGCTTCTCTCCAACGTCGTATCGCTTTCCTTCGAAATCATAGGCAAATACTCTTTGTATCTCATTTAAACGCTGAATAGCATCCGTCAACTGAATCTCTCCACCTGCTCCTGTTTGTTGATTCTCTAAGAACATAAAAATTTCAGGTGTTAATACATAGCGCCCCATAATTGCTAAGTTAGTAGAAATGGATAGCGATGAGGAATTATTTCTTTAATTTGTTGAATATCTAGCATATTGTTCTCCCCTTACACACTAAATTGGTCATACCACCAAAACACTGTCCTTATTATCCCACTCTTCCCCGTTTTTATCACGGAAAAAACAAAAAAGACGCTTTCTCCTCCATAGCTATCAAATTAACCTATCTAGAAATAGTCAAATAAAACTTCAACATGTTTTAATAAAAACTTATAGATAAAAAAGGAAAAACCTCCCTCTTCTTGTTAGAATCACCATGCTGCAATAATATACCTTTTCAATATTCTATATGGTAAATTTAACTTAACGCAATTTGATTAGGGGGATTTACCAAAATGAACACAAAAAAAGTAGCAACTATATCTATCACATTAAACGTAGTATTTTTTCTTTTAGGGGGATGTTTTGTTTATTTAAACAGTAAGATTTCTTTTACCACTAATAAATTATCATTAATTACAAATGAGAAGGTAGAAGTACCTTCAGAATCCCAATTAAAGAGTGCTGAAGTATCCTCTTCTACAAGTGATAGTAGTGATAAAAAAAGGGCGTTTTCGCCAATACATAAAGTACGAACATCCTTATTCAAAAATGCTGTACCTGTAGAAACTGGGGTAGCATTTTTGGGTGATAGTCTCACGGATTATAATGAATGGGGAGAAGCATTTCCCCACATTAAGACGTATAATCGTGGGATCAGCGGAGATACAACGATTGGTGTAATGGATCATTTAAACCAAGTAATTGCTTTAAAACCATCTAAAATCTTTCTTATGATTGGCATAAATGACTTGGCAGCTAAAACACCAAAAGAGGAAGTATTACATAACTATAGTGAGATTCTTAAAAAATTAAGATTAGAATTACCAGATACAAAAGTATTCATTGAAAGTATACTTCCAGTTAAACCGCTATCTAAATCCAAAAATTTAAACAATGAAGATATCAATTCGATAAATAAAGAACTTGAAAAAATAGCTAAAAAGAATAACTATACTTTTATTAATTTACACCCTTTATTTACAGACAAAGATGGACAATTAAAGAAAGAATGGACTGTCGATGGAATTCATATAAATGGCGAGGGCTATAAAGCATGGGAAAATGAAATAAAAAATTATGTTTATCGTTAAGGATTTTTCAAATAAAATACGGCTTTGAAGAAAAAAGAGGAACGCTCCATAACCTTAACTTGATGACTATGTCTTTCTATCCAAGAATGCCTTAAAAGACAAAAAAGATACACCCTTTTTCCTTTACTAATATCCGTATAACAAAATAATAGCAAATGACACGGAGGTTGGAAAAAGAGTTATATCAAGTTAGGGAAAGGTAGCATGCTTAAAGCACTACTTACCTTAAGTGCCGTATTCTCAACTTATTATAAAGGACAGAAATAGGAAAGGAAAATCTAATATTCATTGTTTTTCCTCGCTATTTCCTCCAATTACTACAAATTCCTCCTTTTTTCTTGCATTATTTTAAATGCTATATTCGGAAATTAGAATTTTTACAAAAAAGAAACCTATATAGTTTAAACAAAATTACACTAGATAGCTATCTTCTTTCAATTCTACTCGTTAGGTCACAAGAGTAAATCTGATGATGAATTAAAAAATTTGAAAGGAAAGTAATCGATGTTATTAAGTTCCATGATTCTTGAGGGTTAATGCGTGCTTCAAATGTATTAATAATAGACTATTCTTCTATTATATATTGATTAGTATTGCAGCAGAAAACCAGCAACTTATTTTGTGCCTAATTATGATAAGTAAAATAAGTAACAAAAAACTATCTAATAATTCATATTTGAAAATAGCTTCTATCTAATGGGAACACCTAGACTTAACGATACTCCGCTTCAAGAAGAAGTATCACATTTCAAACTATAAAATAACATCTTTTTATATTTATCTAATATTCAGATATTAACATTATAATGACATTTTTCACTAGAGATTGAACAACATCTGTTGTAAAATAATTCATAGAGAAACCTCTTTTTTATACTTTGTATGTTATCACAAACAATCCAATTCGATGATTGAATCACATGTAAGGGAGGATTCAATCTATGGCAAAAGGAACTCACTCAATTGAATTAGATATACCCTTAGAAAACATTTGGATATTCATTAATAATATAAATAACTGGGCTCCTCTCGTTTCTGGATACGTTAAACATAGAATAATTAATAATCAACATTCAAGTTGGCGCCTATATGGTGATATTGGTATAATTAAACGCAATGTTGATTTGCATGTTAAAATTATTGAACAGAAAGATTACGATAAAATTAGTTTTACAATTGCTTCTCCAACTAAAAAATTAACAGGTAGTGGTTTTTTCCATGCCGAAGCAATTTCTCCATCAAAGAAACGAATAACAAGTGAACTAGAAATGAAAGAAAAAGGTAAAAATACCTTTATCATTAATAGGGTAATGACACCTTTTTTGCACATAATGATAAATCAACTATCCAAAAGAATAGCTGATAAACTGAAAAATCAATAAATACTAATTTGAAAATTCTTATCTATACTTTATATTTCAAACTCAACATCCTTTTATATTCCATTTATTATTGTGTTGAACGGAATACGTGCATAGTTCTTCATAGAACATGTTGAAATAGTAAAATTACTAAGGAGTTAATTATTATATGAAAATAAATCCAATCAATGTAGCAACTCTAGGAAGCTGCCTAACCAGAGATAATTTTAATTCCCTCTTTAATCCTAATTATAAGGAATTTTATAATTGTATATTACATCAACATCAAACATCAATAATAAGTTTAATGTCTAGTCCTATACCATTCAATGAAGCCAAGATAGATAATCAAACCAATAGTTCAGATGTTTGGCATTTAAAAACAGAATTCACCAAAGAATTTTTGACATTAATTAAACAAATGGCTCCTAGTTATTTAATTATAGATTTTTTTGCAGACGTGTACTTTGGTGTCATAAAAATAAACACTAACCAATTCCTAACCAATAATTGGTGGAAATTAACAAAAACATCTTACTATAAGGAACTGGATTCAAAACAAGAGTTGAAAATAGCGTTAAATAGAGATGAATATTTCGAATTATGGAAACTCAGTATTGATAAATTCTTCAACTTTCTAAAAAAAGAATTACCCACGTGTCAAGTAATATTAACACAAGCTAGGTTTGTTGATTGGTATATCGAAAAAGAAACCCAGGCAATTAAACAATTAAGTAAAAATGGTAAGCACTATCCCATTAATATAGATTATCTGAACTCCCTTTGGGATCAGTTAGATAGATATGTAATACAAAAATATGATGTTAAATGTATAAATTTAACAGATGAAAAATATATATCTCATGAAGAGCATCCTTGGGGAGATTTTTATGTTCATTATACAGAAAATTATTATCATAATTTTTTAAAGAACCTTCATGAAATAGTACTACATGAACAAATAATTAAAATACAAGAGTTATCGCAATTAAATGATATTCTACAAACAGATAACACTTTATTAAAAAATACATTATGTACAGCACAAGATGAGAATACATCATTAGAATCAACAGTATCTACACTTCAAAACCAATCTTTTACATCTTTTATTTCAAATAAATTGAAAAAATATTAATCCATTACCGTAATTTTAAAATGTATCAATACTATTTATCTTTTTTATTTTATCCAAGGATTCAAATAACACTTAAGTAAATTAAAGCTCTTTAATTCATACTAAAAACATTAAAAATATGAGAGTGCTCCTCAATTCATAACTTTTTATATTGAGGAGCACTCTTATTTTCATAATTAATCAATTGCTTTTAAATATCCAACAAAGAAACAATAGATAGTTTATCAACCTGCACACCATTTGAAATATCAAATTTAAAATCATATTTATTAGATCGATAAACTAATAATGAACTATCTTTATCTTCCACCTGTGCTTTGCCTAATTGCTCAATTAGCTTTGATCTTAATATAGCCATATCCTTTAGGTTTACCTGCTTAGCAACCAATTCATTATTATATACAATATCAATATTTTTATATTGGGTCAGTATTCCTTCTGGAAGTTTTTCTTCATTCTGAGGAATACCTATCATACTAGTTACATCTTCCTTACGTTTACCTAATAAATTAATACTCTGTTCAAGATTTTGGGGTACTCCCTCTAAATCCCTTAATTTTTTCATAACATCTTCATACGGTAATGCCTTGTGAAACGGAATTGAAATTGTTATTTCTTCGCTAATCCAACCCTCCTCCCCATTGTCATAAACAGTCTTTAACCAATTGATTCCAGATTGTTCATCTTTTTTCTGATCCTTTACTACAAACGGTGTTCCAAATGTCATCGTATTAATTACTTGTCCTTCTAAAGCTGGCATACTCCTTACACGTGCCTTTGCAGAATTTATATATCTAACATCTAAATCAACTAATGGGTTTTTCTCTTTTTTTACAGGCTTTTCTTTATAAGTTGTTTTTTTCACCGACTCTTTCGCTTGTAAAGAATGAAAAATATTATCCTTTTGCCAATACGTTAGTCCACCTATCGTGATAAGTAATATAAAACCAATTAAACTTGTCATATACTTACGATCTAGTCGTTTCTTCCTATGCTGCAACGTTTCTCCACGTAATAAAAGGGCATAGTCTGTAATTTCTTTTGATACATTTGGTTCATCTTCCGGAGCAATCTTTTCCTTTTCTAGCCCTTTTCCGGTTTGCTTTTCCATTGCTTCTTTTTTGAATTTTTGTTGCTCTTCTTTGCTCATTGCCTTGTATTCTTTTAAGAAGCTTTCATACTTCGGCATTACTTCTTCAATAGGACCGTAGTCTCTAATTTCACCGTATTCAAGCCATAAAGCCTTTGTACAGAATTTCTTCACTTGTCCTAAAGAATGGCTAACAAAAAATATTGTTTTGCCCTGTTCCTTAAATTCATTCATTCGTTTTAAACATTTATCAGCAAATGTTTGATCACCTACTGATAAAGCTTCGTCGATTACGAGTACATCTGGATTAATACTAACTGAAATTGCAAAACCTAAACGTGATTTCATCCCACTAGAATATTTTTTTACTGGCATATCAATAAACTTACCAATATCAGCAAAATCAATAATTTCAGGTGTCAATTCTTCAATTTGTTGTTTACTTAATCCCATCATTAAACATTTAAGCTCAATATTTTCTCTACCTGACAATTGATTATTCAAACCAGCTGCGATTGCAATGAGTGCGACTTTCCCTTTTATGTCGATACTCCCAACTGTAGGCAGTGTAATGCCAGCAATCAAATTAGACATCGTTGATTTTCCAGAACCATTTACCCCAACAATACCAATAACATCACCGTTTTGAGCCTCAAATGTTAAGTTTCTTAATGCATAAAAGTTTTCACCAAACCCTCCTGGATATATAATATCCTTTAATTTCTCAGAGTTTTTGCTATGCATTTTATATTTTTTTGTTACATTATGAAACTTCACTGATTCATTCATTTTTACAACCCTCATCATAGATAATCTGCAAAGTGCTTTCTCAATTTCACATGTAGCGTCGCACCAATTAGCAACATAATAAGAACAAAGCCCCAAAAACATAATGCATATTTTAGATTTTCATAAAACCAACCTGTTCCTAATAAAGAAGCCCGATATCCATCAACAATATAGCAAAACGGATTTAATTGCATAATTTTTTGAAAAGTAGGTGGTAATTTTTCAGGCGTCCAAAGTATAGGCGTTAAGTATAGAAGCATTCTCATAATTGATTGAACAATTATTTGAACGTCCCTTACAATTGTTGCTAATGTTGATGTAATTAAAGAAAGTGAAAATATTAACATAAGAGTGGCAAAGATATAATAAACTAGCTGAATATAATGAATAGAAATACCTTGGCCCGTTACTAAAAATAAGATTGTCACAATCCCAACAAGTATCAAATGTTGATACAGATTAGACATAATGACAAAGCTAGGGATAACACTCATTGGAAAACTCATCTTCGAAACCATGTTTAATCTTGTATAAATGGACTTAGAAGCTTGTAGCATTGCTGGTTGTACAAAAAACCATACAACAAGCCCTGCAGATAGCCAATAAACAAATGGTACTCCATCTATCCCTTGACCACCCCGAATTCCAAACCCGAATACAAACCAATAAATACTCATTTGTATTAGAGGATTCAGCACTTCCCAAATAAGCCCCAAATAATTATTATTATTTGTACTTTTTACTTGATAAATAGATAAACGTTTAATTAAATAAAAGCTGTTTATCTGTTCTTTTAATACCATAATCATTGAATTCATCTTTATTGTGCCTCTCCGAAGAATATTTTCTCTACTACTCGCTTAGAAGCAAACCCATCTTCTAAATAACAATAATTATTATAGAAGGTATTATATTTCTCTGCAAATGCACTTAAACCTACCATTTCGAATTTTAATGTTTCCTCTAGCACTTCCTCTGTATTCATCACAACCGGCCCAGGAGCTTCCGTCTCTAAATCAAAATAAAAACCTCTTAATTTATCACGATAAGAATCAATATCATACGTATAGAAGATGATTGGTCGCTTCAAATTTGCATAATCAAAAAAGACCGAAGAATAGTCTGTAATTAACAAGTCTGATAATAAATACAACTCATTTATATCAACATGTTTAGAGAAATCATACACGAATCCTTTATACGGTTCTAAATCAAACTGTTCTGCCACTAAGTAGTGCATGCGTAACAAAATAATATAATCTGAATCTAATCTTTTCTGCAAAAGTTGTAAATCTAGTTGTAAATCTAATTTATATCGACCTTTATTATAAAACTGATCGTCTCGCCACGTTGGCGCATATAAAATTATTTTTTTATCTATAGGTAATCCATTCCGTTTCTTTAATGCATCAATTGCCTTCAAGTTATTATTTACATATAAAAAATCATTACGAGGATATCCTGCTTCAACAACATCCCTTTGAAATCGAAAAGCTCGTTTAAAGATCTCAGTCGAATATCCATTAGGAGAAAGTAAATAATCCCAGTTTTGCGCTTCACGATGAAAGTTATCCTTATACTTTTCAGTAGTTGTACCTGGCATATGAACTTCTTTCATATCCCCTGCTAACTTTTTAAGTGGAGTACCATGCCAGGTTTGCACATAAGTAGTATGTTTGGGCTTCGGTAACCAAATTGGCATTCGGCTATTTGTTACCCAATATTGTGCACGCGCTAACAAAATAAACCAACGAAGTGAAAATCGTTTTACATATGGGATACTTCCTTTATCAAACTGTTCAATGTGATTTTTATTCACACTCCAAACCATTTGAAAATCCAAGTTATTTTGCAACATATATTCATACATAGCCCGTGGATTGCAACTATATTGTTTTCCAGAATAACTTTCAAATACAATCAATTTCTTTTTGGCAGGCAAATGACTACAGAAAAGAAATACTACCTTACATAGTTTTTTAACAATACGGTGATTTTTTATTCTTCTTATAAAGCTCATGTTATTTACACACCTTCTAATTCAATAGCTTCATGCCTATGATATATTAATGCGAAACTTCGCCTTTTCCCGTTCTGCCCATTAATACGTCTACTTCTTCTTTTGCATTTTTTCCATTAAATAAAACATTATATATCGCATTTGTAATTGGCATCTCAATGTTCATTTTTTTAGCTAAATGATACGCTGCTTCAGCTGTGCGAACACCTTCTACTACCATGCCCATATTTTCTAACACTTCTTCTAAATTATGACCCTTACCAAGTAAGTTTCCAGCTCGCCAATTCCGACTATGAACACTTGTACAAGTTACAATTAAATCACCAACGCCAGTTAAACCTGCAAAAGTAAGCGGATTTGCCCCCATCTCACACCCTAATCGTGTAATCTCAGTTAATCCACGTGAAATTAAAGCTGCTTTCGCATTATCTCCATAACCAAGGCCATCTGAAATTCCTGCACCAAGAGCAATAATATTTTTTAGTGCTCCACCTAATTCCACACCGAGTACATCTCGATTTGTATAAACCCTGAAGTTCGTATTCATAAATAGTTCTTGTGTTTTCTCCGCAGCCTGTAAATGATATGATGCAGCAGTTACAGTAGTAGGATGACGGAGACTCACCTCTTCTGCATGACTTGGGCCTGAAAGGACGACAATACTTTCTACTAACTCTTTCGGTATCTCTTCCTCAATCATTTCTGAGATACGTTTAAATGATCCTGGTTCAATTCCTTTACTCGCATGAATAATGGTTACCGGTTGTTTTACAACGCCCTTTAATTGTTGTACTACACTACGAATTGCTTTCGTTGGGACAACTAATAATACAGTGTCTATCCCACTCATTGCTTCCTCTAAAGACTTATAACCTTTTATAGTTTTAGAAAGCTGAATTCCAGGTAAATATGTTTCATTCGTATGATTCTCATTAATTTCATGGATTTGATTTACTTTATTACCAAAAATTCTTACTTCATGTCTATTGTCTGCTAGAACCATAGATAGGGCTGTTCCCCAACTACCTGCACCAATAACAGTAATTTTTTTCATAAGAATTCTCCTTTGTAATCCTGATTAATAAATTATTAAAAAAGGTTAAGTGATTGTTAATAATCCTCACTTAACCTTCTAAAACAATAAAACTTTTTATTTCTTTAATATAATGTACATCTAGATTATGCAAATTTCTTAAAAGGCTTCTTAAGTTTAGTTACTAAAGTACTTATTAAAGTATATGTTTTTAGAGAAACATTTCCCTTTTTCGTCTGATATATATCTATAGAACAATTATCTACCTTTATAGTTCGGCTATTAAATTCCATAATAGATCCTACACTCATTCTATATTCTTGATTGAATACATTAAAATATATATCATAAGTAGTATATTTATCTAGGAAATGTTTCCAATGTAATTCATAAACATCAACAGAGTTTTTCTGAAAATATATTTTCTCTCTTGTTTTTCTATTTCTCAAATACAATTCGATTTCATCATTTAAAAGATTATTAAATTTCAAGCTAAATGTAGACTGATTAACATTTAATTGCTCGATATTAAAATTAGTAGCTTTTAAAGATAACTTCTCATTATTAGTGAAATATAAATTATGTCTTTCACCTTGATAAGGCAGTTCCTCAGCATTCTGATTCAGAAACATTTTTTTAGAGATTCTATACTTTCCTTCTTTATTATCATAGTTAAACAATAGATATATGTCATAAATATTATTTTTATCATAATCATTTAAGTTTATCGTTATATTAAAATGATTATGGCCTTCATGTTTTAAATCATACTCTTTATAATCTTGTACATCAAAACGAGACTGCACAATTAACTTAGCAAAATGTACATTCAAAGCAAGTGGAATTTTAATTTTTTCAAAATTGATACTGTTATTCTCTATATTAAAGGCATCAATTTTTATAAAACCTTCTAATAATTCTTTAATCTGAAATAATTCATCTGGAATATTTAATGACTTATCTCGAAAATATGGTAAAGTCCAATAATATTTTCCTTTTTCCCCAATCACCTTACCTTGAGGTTTTGAAGCAAGGTAAGAAAGTAATTCCTGTTCTAAGTCATTTAGAATCATATAAATGTATAAGTTCTTTATTATTCCTAACTCATTTTCATATACATTTTCTATTCTACTCAATATGGGTTTTACTTCTTCTAAAAATACTTCTCTAAATCTTGGACTTTCTACAAGATTATTTATCGGGAAGAAAATTCTTTCTATATTTCTCTTTAAAAACTCATTGGTGAGATTTGCATCTCCATAATAATCAAAATATCTTAACTGATAGTGATAAGATTCCATTCTATCTCTAAAATTATTCACTTCGCTATTCATCTGACTAATAGACTTATGGACTGCTTGGTTTCCTCTTTTTCTCCAAAGATATACAACATCTTCTATAATTGCAATTCTTTTCGCATATAAAAATGCCTTGTGAACCATAGGTCTATCTGCATATAGCATTCCAGGTGGCATAAAGCATTCATGTTCAAAAATAAGATCTTTTTTAAATATCTTATTCCAATAAAAGGCATCGTAAAATATGTCTAAAAAGTCATTTATATTTTCAATAACCCTTTCTTCACGCCAAACTTCTCTTTCTTTTTTGTACAAAATCTCTTTCTGAATTCCATCAATTAAGATATTTGGTTTCCCTATTACAATTTCTGAATTTGTTTCTTTGGCCTTTTTATATAATTTTTCATACGCATTAAGAGGAACAATATCGTCGGAATCCATAATAGTCACATACTCACCACGAGCAATCTTCATACCTTTATTCCCAGCAATTGCACCGCCACTATTTTCTTGGTTAATTACTTTGATATTCTCATACTGACTACGATACTCTTCAATAATAATATGACTATTATCTGGGCTACTATCATTTACAATTATTATTTCTATACTGTCTAGGGTTTGATTAACAAGCGAGTCTAAACATTCCCTTAAATATTCTTCTGTATTATAAACTAAAACAATAACGCTTAGTTTATATGCTTTTTTCAATTTCAATCACCCAACTTATACATTTAGTAATGATTCTTCTAAAATAATTTCACAGATTTGCTTTATATCATTAATGTTTAATTCCGTAAACATTGGCAATGCCAAAATTCTATCACTCACATAAACAGCATTCGGAGTTTCATTCTTATCGTAATCATAGCAATCAAAATCATTGCATAATGGATAAAAATATTTCCTCACATATATGTTATATGATTTCAGCTGTTCGAATAATCGATCTCGTAAAGCATTATTCTCTAATACAATTGGAAAGTATGAATAGTTATGCTTCACATTCTCAATCTGTGGTAAATATTTTATAAAATTAACATTTTGCAAACAATTTACATATTCTTCATAGATTCGTTGTCTTTTTTGAATATCACTATCAATCGTTTTTATATTACATAATCCCATAGCCGCTTGGAATTCATTCATTTTGGCATTTGATCCTATAAATTCCACACGATCTGGTGATGGCATACCAAAGTTCTTCAATGCCATTAATTTACTTCCCAATTCTTCATCTTGAAATACTAGCAACCCACCTTCAATAGAGTGGAAAACTTTAGTTGCATGGAAACTAAACATAGATAAATCTCCATAGCTTGCTATACTACGCCCATCTATTTCGACCCCAAAAGCATGCGCTGCATCGTATATAACCTTTAAATTATATTTTTCGGCTAATTCATTTATTTTTTCAACGTTACATGGATTTCCAAATACATGTACAGCTACAATCGCACTAGTATTTTCAGTAATATGTTTTTCTATCTCTTCAACATCAATATTAAAGGTGTCCATTTCAATATCGCAAAATACAGGTTTTAATCCACAATTAGTAATTGCATGAGTAGTAGATGCGAAAGTAAATGGAGTTGTAATTACCTCTCCAGTTAATCCTAGCGCCTTAATTCCTAATTCTAAGGCTAGATGACCATTTGTAAACAGTTCCAAGTTTGGGACTCTTAAATATTGCTTTAGCTCTTCTTTAAATTCCTCATGTAATGGACCATTATTGGTTAGCCATTTTTTATTCCACACTTCTTTAATATACGAAGTATATAAATCAAAATCTGGGAGCTTTGGTTGAGTAACAGTAATTGGTTGAATAAACTTTAGTTCCTCTTTCATTTTAATATCTCCAGTCTATTAGACATTCTAATGAATCCAAATCAAATACCGGAATGCCCGTCACTTGTTTGATTTTCTTTCTTTCACTATATGAATCATCGATAAATATAGATGGAACATCATTATTCATATATTTATGTTTTTCATCATCTTTAGAAATATGAACAATTTTATTAAACATATTTTTATCAATTTTTAACGTTGCAAGTGTTTCTAAAATTTCTCTTACATGCTTAGTTACCAAGATGATTTCTTTATTATTTGCTAAACATTGATATAAGAACATCATTGTCATAGGGTTTACTTTTTCACCCAATGTAATTGTATCGTCAAAATCAATAAATACTCTTTCATAACTTACATCTAACGAAAATCTATTAATCAGGGCTCTATCAACCTCAATCCCAAAGTCATTCTCATGAAGTTCAATATCATATTCCATACGATCATATAAACTAAGTAGTGGGAAGTTAATCCCCTTATTTCTATATAAACCCATAGTCCCTGCAATTCTTGGCGCTATTTCTAATAATTTAAATTCCCCATTCACATCTTCTTTAACTTGGAAGAACCATACTCCTTGGAAATTTAATTTCTCATTTATTTGATGGGCAATCTTTTCAACTTGCTCACTATATTTTAAAGTAGCAGAATTTACACTAATTCCACTCTTCACCCTTTTACGTTCTCTCATTCCAATAAAACGTAATTCACCATTACGATCTGTAAAGCAATCAATTGTATATTCTTTTCCTGGAAGATATTCCAAAATTAATAACTCAGGATTTTTATTTGTATGGAATTTTAAATCCTCATAATCCTTCGCTAATGCAATACCTTGAGAGCCTTGTCCCACATCTGGCTTTAAAAATACAGGGAACTCTTTAACATCCTCAACTTTTTCATACATATAAGGAGTGAAAAACTCATTCTCGAAAAACTCATATGTTTTTTTCTTAGAACGTGCTACTTCACAGGTCATCTTATCAGATGTAATTACTTTAGCATTTATATCCTCTTGATTTTGAGCTAATTTTAAAACTACACTATCATGTGCTGGAATTATAAAATCAATATTATATTTTTTAATAACTTCGTTTAAACTATTTACAAAGTTATCATCATGAATATTCGGCATACCTTCAACATAATTTTGATATACAAATTTACCATGATCTGAAATGCTAGAAGCACCATAAAGTTGAATATCTTTTGCATATCTTAATGCATTATTTATCTCTAATCCTATTTCAGAACCGCACGGGAATACTAGCACGTTTTTTTTCATAATAAACACCCTCGTTATATCTGTATATTAAATATAAATATACAACTTATTTTTGAAACACTTCTGTTATAACCCTCTGTGCCGCTTTTCCATCTTCTAACTCACAGAATTTCGCATAAAATTCATCATATTTCTCTTTATATTCATCAGATATTAAATCGATATTTTCAATGGCCTTTAATAACTCAGGACCAGTTTGAATAACAGGACCCGGTAAATCTTTTTCCATGTCTAAATAAAACCCTCTGATTTCCTCTTTATACTCTTCAAAATCATAACCAAAGAATAACATCGGTTTTCTAGAATTCGCATAATCAAAGAATACCGATGAATAATCAGTTACTAAAATATCAGAAATTGTATACAATTCTTGAATATCATCATATTTTGAAAGCTCTAATACAGTAGATTTATGTTCATCTTTTATTTGCAACGCATCCGCTACTAAATGATGCATTCTTAATATTAGAACATACTCGTCTTTAAACTTTTTATAGAACTCATCCAAGCTAAACTTTAACTCAAAAGAGTGTTCCCATGAATTAGTTGCTTCATTATCTCTCCACGTTGGAGCATATAAAATTACTTTTTTATGAGATGGTATATTTAACTTTTTCTTAATTTTATTTACCTGGTCTTCTAAGTCGCTTTTATAGAAAATATCATTTGCTGGATATCCAACTTCCAGGACCTTTTTATTAAATTTGAAAGCGCGTTTGAAAATTTTACCAGAATATGAATTAGCTGATATTAGGTAGTCCCAATTTCGAGACTCAATATAAAAATTCTCTCTTGCTAAAGTTTCAGGTCCTTCTATATCAATATCAAATCCTAATTTTTTCAAAGGAGTTCCGTGCCAAGTTTGTAAATATATATTCCCTTCTCTTTTTCTTTGAACAGGAAATAATATGTTACTAACCCAGTATTTAGATTTAGCAAGGTATTTATAATACTCTTCAGTTTCTCGCTTTACAATAATAGGATTACCAGGTAAATTTGTGTGGCTTTCTCCTGAATAGGACCATACAAATTTATAATTTTTATATTTATCATCCCTTAACATTTCTTCATAAATATACTTCGGATTACCCGAATAATTTTTCCCAAAGAAACTCTCAAAGAATATCATCTGTTCATCCAATTTTTCTGATTCACATGTTTGATTGAACACACTCTTACCTTTAGCAATATTGTATGTTTTTTCAAATTGTACTTGATCGGTATACCATATCGCTAAACTTTCTTTCCCCATAGTCGCATAAAGAGACACTATATTTTGTTCATTATTTAAAACATTTTCAAGATATCTTTCTTCTTCTCTTACAATTTTTTTGTAATTTTGCAAGTTAACTAACTCTTTATATATAATGATATTTTCTTCATTTCTAGCTTGTATAAATACATCCCATCTAGAATTTAAAATTAAATCTTTCTTTAATTTATCTGTGAATAAAATACAATTAAAACGATAAATATCCTCATTTCCTTCTTGTAATTCACATTTATACCCATAACATCGCTTATTGTCCCTACGTTGCACGATTAATTCTACTTTACTTAGTTTATTATCACTAAAGTTTTCAATTTCCCCTGCTAGATAAAAATTATGCCCCACTGATTTTATTTCCGTCAGCATATGCTGACAAGCTATTCTTTGAGAACTAAATGACAAATTATTATTTACGGTTTTAAAACTTCTAAGTTTATAATGGTTATTTCTATCTACAAGTTCAAATGGGCGATTTAAATTATTGTAAGGAACTCTTCGTGAAAATTTTCTATTAAGTAAATTAAAAGTTACATATAAATCGAAGCTACCACTATCACATATTTCAAAAACCTCTTGTAAGTCAAAAGTGCCTTTATTATTTTTTATAACTTTTTTTACTCTTCTCCCAGAGTTTCTATCCTTTATAATTAAGTTCCTTTTCCCAATCAAAGGATTTAATTGGCTAAATGAAATTTGCACTTCATTTTCTTTATTAGCAGTTATAGAGTTGACTTGATGATTTAATATATACCTCTTAACAAAATTACTAATCGATTCTTTCATAATAAAATTTTGCCTACCTTTTTCTTGACTTTAGAAATTTTTCACTAATTTATATAAGAAAAATACCCTCAAATTTGTTAAATTCCCATATATCCCTACTATTTATATAGATAACAAAGGGAAAAGGAAAATACTAGGGTTTATCATTCCTAGTACTTTCCTTCAAATATTTATCAAAGATGTAATTCCTACATCGAATCGTGCTTATTAAATTGAACCTTTATTGCATTTTATAAAGCTGTTTGTAATATTCTTTATATGTACCATTTGTAATATTATCTAACCACTCTTTATTATTCAAATACCATTCAATTGTTTTCACAATCCCAACCTCAAAAGTTGTTTCAGGCTCCCAATTTATTTCGTCCTTGATTTTTGTAGGGTCAATTCCATATCTTCTATCATGACCCTTTCGATCCTGCACAAATGTTATTAAATCTTCTGTAACACTTGCATCTACATTTTTATTTATATAGTTCACAATCGTTTTTACTAGATGAATATTTGTTCTTTCATTATGACCACCAACATTGTAAACTTCACCTAATTTGCCTTGATTGATTACCATATCGATAGCCTTGCAATGATCTTCTACATATAACCAATCCCTAATATTTAGACCGTCACCATAGACTGGTATTTCTCTATGATTTAAACAATTATTAATCACTAATGGAATCAGTTTTTCTGGAAATTGATACGGTCCATAGTTATTAGAACAACGAGTTATGTTCATTGGCATTTTATAAGTATCAAAATACGCCTTTACCATTAAATCTGCTGAAGCTTTACTTGACGAATAGGGACTATGCGGGTCTAATGGTGTAGTTTCTTCAAAAAATCCTGTCTCGCCTAAAGATCCGTATACCTCATCAGTTGAAACTTGTAAAAATTTCTTCCCATTTTGATACTGATCATCACCAATTAGCCAGTGGTTCTTAGCTATATTAAGTAAATTTAACGTACCTAAAACATTTGTTTTCACAAAAATATCAGGATCAGCTATACTTCTATCAACATGTGATTCCGCAGCAAAGTTTACTACATAATCAATATCATTTTCATCAAAAATTTCTTCAATAGCTTCTTTATCACATATATCAGCTTTTACAAATTGATAATTCTCATGTCCTTCTACTTCTTTTAAATTTTCTAAATTACCAGCATATGTTGGCTTGTCTACATTAATAATTTTTATATTTTTATACTTACTAATCATATAGTGAATAAAATTGGAGCCAATAAAACCTGCCCCACCTGTAACTAAATATGTTTTCATAGTTGTTTCCACCTCTTTAAGTATTTCCATTTCTCTTGAAAATTGATATTTAAGTGTATTGTAATTCCTTAGTTTTCCCTGCTATACGCAATAAATACTTACCATACTCAGTTTTGACAAGTGGCTCTGCCAACTTTACTAATTGCTCTTCATTTATATAGCCTTTTCTAAACGCAATTTCTTCAATACAAGAGATATACAAACCTTGCCTATTTTGAACAGCCTCCACAAAATTACTAGCCTCTAAAAGACTACTATGTGTGCCTGTATCTAGCCAAGCCATTCCTCTACCAAATAATTCAGTTTTCAACTTTCCTCTGCGTAAATATTCTTCATTTATAGATGTAATTTCTAATTCTCCACGTAAAGATGGTTGAATTTGGCTTGCAATTTCTACGACTTCATTATCATAAAAATATAAACCTGGTACAGCGTAATTCGACTTAGGATTTACTGGCTTTTCTTCTAAGCTCAAAACATTCCCTAAATAGTCAAATTCTACAACCCCATAATCCTCTGGATTTTTCACATAGTATCCAAATACTAATGCTCCCTCTTCCAGTTTTACAGCCTTTTGTAACACTTCGGTAAATCCTTGTCCGTAAAATATATTATCTCCCAATACTAGCGCTACACTATCTTGACCAATAAAATCTCTTCCAATGACAAATGCTTCTGCCAATCCTTTAGGTTGTTCTTGAATCCCATATTGAATTGAAATCCCCAAATTACTCCCATCACCTAATAATTCTTCAAACTGAGATAAATCATTAGGTGTAGAAATCACTAAGATTTCTTTTATTCCTGCTAACATTAATACAGACAACGGATAATAAATCATTGGTTTATCATAAATTGGAACAAGTTGCTTTGAAATAGATTTTGTAATTGGATATAACCTTGTTCCTGATCCACCTGCTAATATAATTCCTTTCATAATTTCCCTTAGTCTCCTCTCGTTAATACATTCTCTTTATCTATAAAAAAAGAAAAGCAATATAAAATTTTATAAAGAACCCTGTTCTCAACATTCAATCTTAAAACACTATTTATTTCATAAATATATTTTCTACAAATTGCAAACTAGAAGTACCTTTAGAATACTCATTCCATTTTAAGGTGAACTCGTTCATAGTATCTAACTTAAAACTACCACCTTTTATTACCTGTACTACCTCTTCTGTTGTATAAACAACCGGTCCTGGAGCATCAGATACATAATCACCAATAACTCCTCTTTTTTTCATATATTTCTTTAAATCATATGCAAAAAAGATTATCGGTTTATTTAATAAACAAAACTCAAATGGTATAGAGGAATAATCTGTAACTAATATATCCGTCACTAAAAATAAATCATTTACATTCGGATAAAGAGAATAGTCATACAAAAAACCTTCATACCGCTTTTCATAATTACATCTATTCCTTATTGCTGGATGCAATTTAACTATAAGAACATACTCATCCTTCAATTGCCTATACATCTCATTGATATCTAGGTGCAAATCGAAATCCACTAACTCTTTATCCCTAAAGGTTGGTGCATATAAAATAACTTTTTTACTCTTTAAATTTGGGTTTACTATAAAAATACTATCTTTAACTTTCTGCTGCTTTTGTTCATTAAAAAATAAATCCGTTCTTGGAATACCTGTTTTCAATATATTATTATCAGATAAAGCAAAGGCTTCCTTATAAATGTCGGCAAGCACTTCTGAACCCACAACAATTTTATGGAAGTGCTGATAAACATTCATAAACCTATTTTGAGCTCGTAAGCTTCTTTTCTTAAAAGAAGGAGCTAGTAATCCGAATTTTTTAAAAGCACCTGCTGCATGCCATATTTGAATACACTCTACACCTTTTTTAAATTTAACGTTTGCTAGTGACCCAAAATAATTATCCACAATAACATATTGAGAAGTAGATAAATGATAGACAGCTTTAATAGTGTGGAATAAATTCTTCGTTTCAAATTTATAAGATTTTACATCCGAGTAGCTATCCACTTCATATTTACATGTAGGCTTATATAAGAAAACTACGTCGTAATCAACTTTTTGACGCTTCATTTCATCATAAATGAAAATCAAGTTTTCTCCATAAGACATAATAAAAGTCACTTTCCTTTTAATAGGGAATATTTTCAAAATATTATGTAGAATTGTAAATAAGATGAGGTATACCTCTACAATAATTTCTCTAATCATCTAATATTTATCTAGCAACTAGTACTAGTTCCTTTTTTATTTTCGTAGTGGAGATTCCAGCTGTACGTGGTAAATATACAACTTCGCAATGTTCCGCTAAGAAGTCAAACTCACCTTCCCAATCATCACCCATAACAAATAAGTCGACATCATAATTCACAACATCTTCTACCTTCTGCTGCCAATCGTGTTCAGGAATTACCTCATCCACATAACGAATTGCCTCTAAAATCATTTTACGATTCTCAAAACTATGATAGGACTTTTTACCTTTTAATTTATTGAATTCATCAGAAGATACAGCCACAATTAAATAATCTCCTAAACCCTTTGCCCTCTTCAATAAATTAATATGTCCCCAATGTAGTAAATCAAACGTACCATATGTAATTACCTTTTTCATAATTTAATTGTCCCCCTGCAAATTTTTCTAAAAAATAAAAAAAACACACAATAGGACCTTCCCCGCATCATTATCTAAATAACAAAAAGCCCTATGTAAATTGCTAATATTTACAAATTATTTACATTAAATTCACACGAAATTCACACTAGAGATTATAACATACTTTTTATTGACCAACTATTACAATTAATATGCATTTTATGTAATATATGCATAAAGAAAGCGTTAACAATGCTTATTTGTAAGTGTTTTTCCAGTATATCTTATTATATAAAAAAACCAGAAAAGAATTGCTTCTTTCTGGTTTTTTATTTACAATTGAATTTTTTTATCTCAAAGCACGCTTTGGTAATTTATCGATATTCTCTAACATAATACCTGTACCAACAGCAACACATTGCATTGGGTTTTCAGCAATTAATACTGGTACTTTTAGTTCTTCTGCTAGAAGCATGTCGATACCGTGTAGTAAAGCTCCACCGCCTGTTAGAATAACACCGCGGTCGATAATGTCCGCAGAAAGTTCTGGTGGCGTGCGCTCTAGTACGCCTTTTGCAGCTTGTACAATGATAGCCGCGTCCTCTTTTAGTGCTTCTGTAATTTCTTCAGAGCATACTGTAATTGTACGTGGTAAGCCCGTTACCATGTCACGTCCGCGAATTTCAAGCTCTTCGCTACGTGCACCTGGGAATACTGTACCGACTTTAATTTTAATATTTTCTGAAGTACGTTCTCCAATTAATAGCTTATACTTACGTTTAACGTAGTTTAAGATCTCCATATCAAACTTATCACCAGCCATTTTGATAGAGGAAGAGGTAACAATATCACCCATAGATAGTACAGCAATATCTGTTGTACCTCCACCAATATCAACAACCATGTTACCGCTTGGTTGGAAGATTTCCATACCAGCACCAACTGCGGCTACTTTTGGTTCTTCTTCTAAAAATACTGTTTTACCACCTGAACGTTCAGCAGCCTCACGAATTGCTTTTTGTTCTACAGATGTGATATTTGTTGGACAGCAAATTAAAATGCGAGGTTTTGAAAAGAAGCTCTTCACGTCCAATTTGTTAATGAAATACTTTAACATTGCTTCTGTAATTTCGAAATCAGCGATTACACCATCTTTAAGCGGACGAATTGCTACAATATTACCAGGTGTACGTCCCACCATACTTCTTGCTTCTTCACCTACTGCTAATACTTTACCTGTGTTACGATCAATTGCCACAACAGATGGCTCATTTAATACAATACCTTTGCCTTTAACATGAATTAATACATTAGCCGTACCTAGGTCAATTCCGATATCTCGCGCAAACATTCCCGTCATTTCCTCCTCGATATTCAAAATCAGGTTACACCCGAATTCTTTTACACCTAATTTCTGATTTTATCATAAATTTAACAGAAACGTAATATTCGCAAAAAGAATTCTTCTGAAAAATATTACCGAATTGAAACGGAATGTTTGCGATCGCATATTTATTGACGGACCGGCTTTTCTACATCTTCTTTTCTATACTTTTGTTTTGTTGCTTCTCCGCCTCTTAAATGACGAATAGACTTATGATAATCAAGAATTTCTTTCACTTCATTTGCGAGCTCTGGATTAATTTCTGGTAGACGTTCCGTTAAATCTTTATGGACTGTACTCTTTGATACCCCAAATTCCTTTGCAATGACACGCACTGTCTTTCTTGTCTCCACGATATACTTACCAATCTTGATAGTTCTCTCTTTGATGTAATCGTGCACACCACTCGCCTCCCTAAATTGGATGTGAGAAGTGTGAAATGAGCCTCGCTGCATACGACTAAGAAGTAAGTGTGAGTGCTGTTTGTAAGCGTTAAACATTCTTGGATTTATAATGAAATGATTCACGATTTCTCACCTCAAACACTCTCTTTGCTTTGGTTTATACCATTGTATTGCCCGCACTACTGATATATGCTACATGTTCACTATTTTTAAGGACTAAGTACAAAAAATTTTATTTCAAGAAAAAATCTATTCTTTAAACAAAAAAGCCTATTAGAATTTAAATATAATTCTAATAGGCTTGAAATTTACTTATTTGGAACCTCATATTCACCTGAGACTATTTTCTCAAAGTTATCCATTTTAGTATCCGCTGAAATAAACCAACGTTTTATTTCTAGGGGATTATTTTCTGGTGTCGCATATCCTTGTAGACTAGTGAATGCTAACTCCATTTTTAAATCTTTTAATATTTGGAGCGTATCTTTATTGTACTTTCCAAATGGATATGACATATAATTTGACTTTAAAACATCTTTACTTTTTAATATATCATTTTTAACTATTTGATTTCCCTCAACAAGTATAGCCGCTGATCCATTCTTAAATTTATGTAAAGTATGTGTATGACTTCCAAATTCAAATACATCTTTCATTTTATCCATTTCATTCATACTTAACATTTGAAAGGTTTTAGGATTAAATTTTTCTTCCTTATTACTTATTCTAGATGTAACTGCAAATGAAGTAGCATGCATTTTATATTTTTTTAAAATTGGATACGCATATACATAATTTGATTTAGAAGTGTTATCGAATGTGATTAAGACACTTTTCTTAGGAAGTTTCTTTTTATTTTTTATAAACTGATTAAATTCTTCCAAAGTAAGAGTATGATACTGATTATCTGCTAAATACTTCATTTGTTTTTCAAACATTCCTACTGATACCGCAGTTGTTTTATCTTTTAATACTGGATTTTGATTTTTATCATTATCTTTTGTTAAATAATAATATTGCAAAACCGGCACCTTTTCTTGCTTACCTGCAGCATTCATTTTATTAAAAATAAAAAATCCAATCCCAACGATTAATGCTACTACAACCGCTATTAAAATAAATAATTTTTTCGAACTTTTGTTTTCTCTAGCTTTCATTAAACTTCCCCCTCAACCACAACAAAAAAACACAGTATTTTAGATTCCTACTGCATTCAAATATCGTTTTCCTATGTAAAAAAATCACAATTATTATTATACGGCCTAGCTCTAAAAATTCCAATAGGTGTACAAAAAGAAAAAGACACTCTTTCTTAGAGTGTCATTCTTCTCGTTCCAACTCTTCTTCTAACAATTGATGGTGGGGAACCTCTTTCTTACTGGCAATATAATAATATAAAGTGAATAAAACAAACAATAAAATAATAGCAGTCGACAGAACAAATAAAAATGACACAGTATCCCCTCCTGTTTGTAATATATATTCGAGAATCTCGTCATATTTCCTTGTTATTGCAACTTTTTTCTCGAAATTGAGTATTTTTATATAAAGTGAAACTTTAATCAGTG
>NZ_WIPE01000039.1:0-30288 GCF_009760835.1 Bacillus sp. EE-W1
ACTTCAAACCTTTTCATTTCAATTTGTGATTCTAATTGTTGTACTTCGACTTCTGCTGCTTTTAATGCTTCAGCAGGAAGGCCTGCATTTTTATCTTTTTGTAATTTTTGTTTCGCTGTATCAATTTGTTTTTGGAACAATGTTACTTCTTTTTGTGCGATTTTCTTTTGCATTTCTGCTTCCGTTACACCTTGTTTCGCAGTAGGGTCATTATATTTAAACAGAAGCTGCCCTTTCTTAACTTCATCGCCTTTTTTAACAGCTAATTCATACGTACCTTTTGTTGGATCAAATGAAATTGTTTCGATGCCGTTTGGAATGACTTCACCGCCAAATTTTTGCGCGTTTTCAATTTGTTTTTCTGTTACTTTATATCCGCTATATGCCATTGCTACTTCTGAACTACCACCAGCAAATGCAAAATATGATCCAGCTGCAATACCGATTGCTACTACACTAGTAATTAACACTTTATTTTTCTTCTTCATCTATTTATCACCTTTTCGTTCGTTTTAGTATCTACATTCAGTATAGAAGAGGTGAAGAATCTGACAAATCGTTTTAGCTTACAATAACCTTACAGTTTTGTAAGGTATGAATATGTAAATGTAAGGTAGAGCTTGTCCTAGTTGTAAGCAAATGAATTGACTCGTCGTTTCTTTCTTACAATAATATTGTATGAAAGAGAGGAGGAGGTAAGATGGAAGCTTATTTTAGTGCGCATCCATTAAAACCATTTATTCCATACTCAAGGCAACACGTCCTTATATTATTTATTATGTTGGTGGGGATATTTTTTCTGTATCAATACCAAGATATATTACGGCAGAGTGAGTGGAATATAACGGTTCGATATGCGATTGCATTTTTATTTGTTGGGAGTGAAATTGGGCTCCATATGTGGGAATGGAAAGCGGGGATTTTTGAACTAGGCACTTCATTACCATTTGAGCTATGTACGATTAGTTTATTGTTAGCATCGATTATGATTGTAACGAAAAGTTACCGCATATATGAGATTGTATTTTTTACAGGGATTATCGGTGCATCACAAGCTATTTTAACGCCGAACGTGCAATATGCTTTTCCGCATTTTCGCTTTATAGAATTCTTCGCCGCACATGTATTACTCATTTGGGCACCACTCTTTATGACGTGGGTAGAAGGATATAGACCGACCTTGCAATCAATTAAGCGTACGATGATATTTTTAAACATAATAATTCCAATCGTTTCTTTTGTGAACTACAAAACAGGTGGCAATTATATGTTTTTAGCTCGTAAGCCAGAAACTGCTTCATTACTCGATATGTTAGGGCCACACCCTTACTATATTATTTCATTAGAAATAGCTGCGCTTATTGGATGTTTTATTTTGTATATGCCGTTTGCGAAAAGAGAAGGGCATGCGCATAAAGAATCACTAGGATCATAACCTAGTGATTTTTTTGTTTGAATATTTACAATTCAGAAAATTGAGAATAAAATTAGAGGATAAATTATATAAAGAGAGAAGGGAAAACGTGGTCAAAAAAGTTTTTCTGAATGGGATGGAAGTGACGGCTCAATTTATTATTTCGATTTTGGGTATTATTTGTTTAGGAGCATTGCCGACATTATTTTATGGATTTGAGCTGCATGTATCAAAGTACATACAGAGTTTAAAAGAAGTGTTTGTGAACTTAATGGATATCTCCAATTTTCAATATGTGAGAGGTAAATTTTTATTTCCGCAGTTGTTCGTCCATTATAAAGAAACGATTGTGATTTTTTTGGCGGCTTTTTTCATTTCATTATTTGTAGCATTTTGTATTGTTTATGTCATTATGAGTAGTTCACCGCGTATACAGCATCGCATTAAATCATTTCTCATCTTCCTAGAATCTATTCCAGACATTCTTCTTATTTTAGTATCACAAATTTTAGTTGTATGGTTTTTTAAAAGTACAGGTTTTTTACCTTTTCAAATTGCGTCAATCGGAGGCGAATCGATTAGAGGATTGCCGATATTTTGTTTGAGTATACCGACTACGATTTTGTTTGTAAAAATGTTAGTGCTTCGTTTTGAAAATGAGCTAGAAAAAGATTATGTACTATTTGCTAAGGCGAAAGGGCTGAATCGTTTTCATATTTTAAATCGTCATGTTTTACGAAATGTGTTGCTTAGTACACTTTTCTTTGCGAAAACGAATATCTTTTTTATGTTATCTAATTTATATATTATAGAATGGATTTTTAATACGGGTGGTATTTTTATGTTTTTGAAATCGTATGAGAGTATTAGGGTTGAGGTTTTCATCGTTAGTGTGCTGCTTATTTATATTCCGATTTTTATTTTGTTTAAAGTGTTTCATTATCTCATTCCAGCTGCGATGAAGGAGAGACTATAATATGTGGACGTATATAAAACGCGATAAAAGATTTTGGATAAGCATTGGTTTTCTTCTCATATTAGTTCTTTTGAGCATCGGAAATACGATATGGAATGATGGACATATTAGACAAGTTACATTGCAATATGATGCGGATGAAAATCCACAAGTGCCACCGTTTTCACCTTCATTACAATTTTTACTTGGGACAGACCGGAAAGGATACGACCTGTTACATTTAGTCATTGAAGGTGCGAAGTGGACGATTGGTATATCTATTTTAATTGCGGCACTTAGAATGGTGATAGGTGTGTTTTTTGGTGTTGTGCTTGGAACATATGTAAAAAGAGGGTTTTCAAAAATCGAGGCTTTTTTTGATAGTTTTACAGTTATTCCAACAGTTATGATTGCGTATTTTTTTCTTCACCTTGCAAATGCATTTGGGAGTGGAGAGGAAACAACAACCTTTTTTGAAAGAGCTTCGTTTCAAGTTTTATTACTTGTAATGCTTGTGATGCCAGTTATTGCACTGTATGTTGCGAAGGAAGTCCGTAAATTGAGAACCGAAGAATTTATTGAAGCTGCGTGCATATTGGGTGGATCGAGAAGGCACATTGTTATAAAGCATATTTTCCCACATCTCTATATGACGTTTATACTTGTATTTTTTCAGCAGTTTACGCAAACTCTTACTATTTTACTGCACTTAGGATTACTGGAAATATTCTTTGGTGGAACAGTTCAGTTTTTAGGACCGATAGAAGAAATAGAATCATACACGCATGAATGGTCAGGTTTAATTGGAGTCTATTTTAGATCATTAACAGTGAATCCGTGGATCCCGCTCGTTCCCATTACATTTTTTGGACTTACTATTTTTTCAGGAAATATGATTGTAAAAAGTATAGAAGAGGCGATGATGAAAGTAAGATTAGGGGGAGAGATAAAGAAGGACGCTATAGAAGAGGAACAATCTGCTGTGCAGTCAAAAGAAGAGTTATTTACTTTTAAACATACGATGTGAAAAGAAGCAAGCATGGATTTCATGCTTGCTTCTTTTTTATTTTGTAGAAACTTCGCCTTCAGCTTCTGTTTGCGGAATAAAGTATCCAATTATACCACCGATGATTGCTGGAATAATCCAACCAATTCCTAAGTTATAAAAAGGAATGGTGTGTACGATATTAGCGATAAAACTTGGTATCATTCCCACATTATCCAGTGCATGAATACAGCTAATAATGAATGCTGCGATCATTGCTCCGATGTAGACAGAAGGTTTACGTTTCGTATATTTATCAAGAAATGATACGAAAATTAAAATGATTGTAATTGGATATAAAATAATTAATACAGGTAATGTAATTTTGATTAATAAACTTAATCCTAAGTTTGAAATCACGAAGCTAAAAATACAAACGTATAGTACGAGCTTTTTGTAGGAAACGTTTGTTAATACTGTTGCAAAATAGTTGGCGAATGCACTTACAACACCAATGGCTGTCGTTAAACAAGCAAAAATAATGGCGATGCTTAATAAAACATTACCGCTTGTCCCAAAGAATTGGTACATAACAGTAGCTAATAGTTGACCACCGTTCTCGAATTGTCCTAAGTTGCCGTTTGAAGCGCCGATATAACCAAGTAAGAAATAAACAATTGTTAAGAATAAGGCTGCAATGCTTCCGCAAATAATTGTATATTTCGCAATTGATTTCTTCTCTTGTATACCGTTTTGGCGAATTGCATTTACAACAATTGTTGATAATACGAGAGCACCGATTGCATCTAACGTTAAAAATCCTTCAAGAAATCCTTTGAAAAATGGAATTTCTTTATAGTCACCAATAGGTTCTGTAAACGTTCCTGGTGAAAGAATCGCTTTTGTTGCCATAATTGCAATAATTCCAAGTAAAATTGGCGTTAATATTTTTCCAATATGATCTACTAATTTTGATGGATTTAATGATAAGAAGTAAACGACTGTAAAGAAAATCGCACTAAAGATTAACATAGAGTACCATTGGTCCGGGAAAAGTGGTGCAATCCCAATTTCGTAAGATACAGATCCAGTTCGTGGAATAACAAATAGTGGGCCGATTGAAAGATAAATAATGATAGCGAATATTGCTGCGAATTTTGGATGAACACGGCTTGCTAAAGTGTTAAAACTACCACCGGCAAGGGCAACAGCGACGATAGCTAGTAAAGATAAACCGACGTCTGTAATAATAAATCCTGTAATGGAGACCCACATATTTTCTCCGGAAGAAAGACCGAGAAGGGGCGGAAAAATCATATTACCAGCACCGAAGAAAACTGCGAATAGTAATAAACTAATCGAAAGTATTTGCGCTGGCTTTAAAGTTGTACGCATATAAAGAAAATCCTCCTAATGAGTATTTTTGTCGAAAATTCAAATAATTTGTCGAGTAACTGTTACTATTTTAAAGGTCTGATGACTAGAAAGCAATAGGGAATTTTGAAAATATTAAAAAATAATACATTAAATCGAATAAATATACTATTTATATCTTTAATAGGAAGGATTTAACTTTTAACGTAAAAAAACACATATCAATAGGATACGTGTTTTAAAAAAATATTTTTTTATCACGTTCTTCTTTTAAAATTTCAACTGCTTCTCGGAAACGTTGTGAATGGACAATTTCTCGTTCACGTAAGAAGCGTAGGCTGTCATTTATATCTGGATCATCTGATAAATTAATTAGCCATTGATATGTTGCGCGTGCTTTTTCTTCAGCTGCGATATCCTCGTATAGATCGGCAATTGGATCACCTTTAGCCTGTATATAGGTTGCAGTAAAGGGAACACCAGCAGCATTATGGTAATGAAGTGCACTATCATGATCAACATAATGAGGATCAAGTCCAGCGGCTTTCATTTGTTCAGGAGTTGCATCTTTCGTTAGTTTATAAACCATCGTAGCAATCATTTCAAGGTGAGCAAATTCTTCTGTACCAATATCAGTAAGTAGGCCAATGACTTTATCAGGAATTGTATAACGTTGATTTAAGTAACGTAGTGCAGCAGCTAGCTCGCCATCTGCACCGCCATATTGCTCAATTAATAATTTTGCAAGTGCTGGATTGCAAGTTCCCACTTTAACTGGGTATTGTAATTTCTTTTCATAAATCCACATAGTTTCTCTCCTTTATATTTGCCATGGCCAAGGACCTTTGCTCCATTCCCAAGGAGCATTGGAATAGCTGTTTCCAAACTGTTGGAGTGGCCCGTATTTTTCTTCCATCTTTTGTTTTAATACTCGCCGTTTATAGGAAAAATCATTAAATTGATTAATCGCAGCGGTGTCATCTGGATGTGTATCTAAATAAAGAGTGAGTTCAACTAGTACAAAGTCCAGTTCTTGAAGCTCCAGTAAAAGCTGATAGTATTCTTCTGGTAGCGATTGAGTCACGTCAGTAGTCACCGCCCTTTTTTATAAGGATTTTCATAATAGTCATAAAAAATAGGCCATAAAGTCCCTTTTTGCAATGCTTCTTTTGGCGTGAATTGTGGTAAGTTTGGCGGTTGAAAGCCTAAAAATAAATTAGGAGGAGTAGAATAATATTTTTTTCCGATAGGAGGACAAGGGTCGAGAGGACTATGATAGGGCACGAATGATCTCATATATTTATTCACGAATAAACCTCCTTACATGTTCATTACTACGTATTGTATTCAGACATAATGAGCATTTATGACACATATAAAAAAGTAATAAGTACAGGGGGAATGAATGTGGAGAATGTAAAGAATTTAATTGTATTAGAAGTAAAGAACTTAAAGGAAACTCTGTATTTTTACGAAGGGATTTTAGGGATAACACCTAGTTCAGAGAGGCCGCAATTAGATATTACAGGGGTTTGGTATGATACCGATTCAACGAGAATTAGTTTTGTTATGAATCGCAGTTTGGGCGGGCGTGAGAAGAGTGTTACGGACTCAGTTGATGTTCTAACGTTTTCAATTTCTAACATAGAGAATGTAAAGAAGAGGTTAGTATTTTATAAAATTGCATATACAGAAAACAAAAGTGAGAAAAGTATTGTAGTACAAGACCCAGATGGATATAAACTTCAAGTGGTAGAGAAGGATGAATAAACGGAGGGGATTTAGTGGAGAGAAATTATGAAGAAAGTGCGTTGTTTGAGCATCAATTTTGGCTAAAGGTACTTACTGATCATGCACAATTTTTACTTGATGCATTAGCTCCGAAGGAAAAAGAGGATATAAAAAAAGCTACTTACTTTGTTGAAACATTTACGAACCTGTTAAATAAAGTTCGGAATGTGAATCTGATGGCATTCTCAAAAGAGGCAGAACAAGCTGCTAAGGAAATTCGGATGTTTAAATTAAATATTATACAGAAGCAGTTGGAAGGGAAAATTACCATTCATTTTACGCCAACCTTTATTAATCATATGGTAAACGAAGTGGAGGAGTATATAACGGTTTTAGAGTTTTTAAAGAAAGGAGAAGTTCCGCCTGTTTTTCATGAACTGCATTATCATCTCGTTTGGTTAACGGATGCGGCTGGTCATGCGGGTTCCATTTCTGGTGGGCTAGATCTTGTTGAAAAAAGATTAAAAGAGAAAAGCGAAGAATTTACGAAGCATTTTGAACAATTTTACTTAAAGGCAGTTGAGATGACTGGGTATTTACGAACGGAGCTTCATCATTTTCCAGCATTAAAGAAGTTTACAAAAGATGTTTCACTTGAACTAAAATTATTTTCGCATTTTTTACATGAAGTGGAAGAGCTGGAGTTATCGAATGAAATATTAAGTGCATTATCAGCTAGAATGGCAGATCATATGGCAAGAGAGGAATGTTATTACTTATTAAAATTAGCACAATCGTCTGGACTTGAAATGCCGAAATGTAATCCGCTTTAAAGAACAAGAGGTCGATTTCATTTGGCCTCTTGTTCTTTTTTATTTCCTTTTTTTATTTTTGCTTGTTCAATACTTGCCTGTAATGTCTCCATAATATTAATGATGTTCGGAGCTGGAGAGATTGTTTCAGTTTTTTCCTGTTGTTCAATTTTATTTTCGATTAATTCGGTAAGGGCTTCTTTATACTCATCTGTATACATTCCTTGTTCAAAAGGGTTTGTAAGGTGGTGAATTAAATTGATTGCTGAGGTGAGTTCTTGTTTTTGGATAGGATAATTTTCGTTACTTGGTAAGTTAGGTGTATTTGTTATATCGCGAATTTCATTAGGATAGTGAATGGTTTGTAACATAAGCCCATCTTCAAAGTTACGGATAATAGCTAAATGTTGTTTTTTTCTAATAGAAATATGAATAAGCCCAAGTTTATTTGTACGTTCAAGAGCTTCTTTTAATAATAAATATGATTTTTCATGTCCTGGGGTAGGGCCTATAAAATAAGAACGGTCATAAAGAACAGAATCGATTTCGTTATTTTGGATAAAAGATATAATACGAATGGATCGTGGTTCGTGAGCTTTTTGCAACGCAGCTAATTCTTTTTCATCAATAATGATGTATTTATGAGGTGCATATTCATAGGCTTTTACAATATCTTTATCATCAATTTCTTCATCCGTACAATCAGGAGCAAATTTTTTATATTTAATAGGTGTTAAGCATTCTTTATGGAGACTTAAAAATTTTATATCGGTTTCTTCTACGGCGCTATATAGTTTAATTCCTATATTTAATAGTCCAAGTGAAAGTGCACCTTTCCATACGGTATGCAAATGAAACCTCTCCTTTCATTCAAAAATGATTATGTATATTATGAGATAGTAAGAAATTTCCTATACGTTTTTTGTTTTTTACGGAAGGGTAAGCAGGAGGGATTGGGATATAAAATATATTGACAAGCCCTCTGAAATATTTTAATGTGAGTGTATAAAATTGTGTATAAAGGGGAGTAACTTATTACAGTAAAGTCGTCATTACAGGGAGAAACCCTCGGCTTTATTGGCAACGTTTCGTTGTTAGTGAGACCTTTACCAGCAATGGTAAAGGCCCCTTATTGTCTTTTTTAGGACCCTTACCATATTTGGTAGGGTCCTTTTTGTATACAAAGAGAGGAGAAATAAAAATGAAAAAACTTATTAGTAGATTAAGAGTTGTATTTCATGTCCGTCGTTTCGTTCCATTCCTATTTGACTTTTTTACTTCAAAAGAGGTTTCAATAAAGAAGAAAATTTTATCTGTTGCTTTTTTAGTTGGGTATGTTGCGATGCCGCTTGATTTAATTCCAGACTTCCTGCCGTTTATCGGTATTTTAGATGATATTGGAATTGTGTTATTCATTTTGAACCGAATTGTAAAAATGGCGCCAGTTCAATTACAAGAAAAGCATAACGTAAACGTAGGATAGGAGTTAAAAATATGGAGCAAATTATTTTAGATATAATTGAGTTTTTAAAGCAGTTTTCTTATTTTGGAGTTGTGTTAGCATTAACGTTTGAATTTATTCCAGCAGAAGTAGTGTTGCCTATGGTGGGGTATTGGGTATACGAGGGGGATATGAATTTTTGGCTAGCTGTATTAGCTGGAACACTGGGGGGAACGACAGGACCATTAACGTTATACGCACTCGGTTATTACGGTGGTCGTCCTCTATTAATAAAGTACGGGAAATACTTCTTTATTAAAGAAGAACAAATTCAAAAAGCAGATGATTTCTTTGAGAAATATGGACCAGTTGTAGCATTTGTTGGACGCTTTGTGCCAGGGGTTCGAACGCTTATTTCTGTTCCATGTGGAATGGCGAAAATGAACATATGGAAATTTAGTATATATACATTTGTAGCAATGTTCCCGTTAACGACTTTGTATATTTATTTTGGAATGAAATTAGGTCCGCATTGGGAAAAAGCGGCGGATGTTGTTGGACAATATATGCTACCGATATTACTAGTCGTAGTTATTGTTGTAGGTGGTATTTTAATCTATAAATTTATGAAAAAAAGAAACAGAACGGAATCTATCTAGTCATTAGTACAGGAGTTTTCTTATTTTTTGAAAATAGATGAATAGTACAGGCAAAAGACTCTAAAGGACATACACATATAGGGAATATAAAAGAGAGAGGGGAAACAACTATGTCTTGTGAGTGCTCAGGGTCAGCATTGACTTGTTGTCCAGATAAAAATTATGTGCAAGATAAAGTGTGTAGTCCGTGGTCTGGTACTGTAGTTGCAACAGCAATTGATAATGTTCTTTATACAAATAATATCAACCAAAACGTAGTGGGGACTGGTTTTGTTAAATATGATGTTGGACCAGGCCCAATTACTGTAGAGGTGCTTGATTCTGCTGGGGCTACAATTGATACACAAACATTAAACCCAGGAACGAGTATTGCTTTCACGTATCGTCGCTTTGATAGTATACAAGTTGTGTTACCTGCAACACCTGCTGGAACGTATCAGGGAGAATTTTGTATTACAACACGTTATCCACTTTCATAGCAGAATAGGAGAGGATCAAAATGGGAATGAGAAGTTCCGGTTTGTCTTGTTGTTCTAATAAAACACTTGTGCAAGATCAAGTATGTACAGACTGGTCTATTACAGGTGCTGGTACTCAAATTGTATATACGAATAATATTACACAAGAAGTATATGGTTCAGGTTATGTGAAATATGATGTAGGCGCGAATCCCATTACAGTTGATTTTTTAGTAGGTGCTACAGTAGTTGATACAATTACTGTACAACCACAAAGTAGTGGTACTTTCACTGTACGATATTTTACGACTGTCCGAATTACTACGACAGGAACAACTGTTAATCAAGGAGAGTTTTGTATTACTGTACGTTATCCAATTTCATAAAAAAGCATACCGTAAATGGTATGCTTTTTTTATTAAGGACGTAATGAAATTGGTATTCTATAAGCAACATGTAAATTGGCAACAGTACTTACCTTCTAAATATAGTGAAGGATTACTTTGTATATTGATAATCCTGACTGACTCTAAGTCTTTTCCTGTGTACGATATTGTATTACCAGGAAACACAGTGAAAACATTAGTTACTGCTCCAGTGATTTGAATTGTAATTGCTTCTGTGCTGCTAGTACTATTGTAAACCGAGACATTACCTGATATAAGTAGTATCCCATCACTTTGCCATAGTATCATTGACTGTAATGCATCTTTGGCAGATGGGATGGTGTTATTCGTTATGAGGAAATTCCCTGCAAATTCATTTGTTACTCGCTCGCAATTTGGATTTGGGGGAGGGGGCGGTGGACAAGGGTCTGGACAAATAATAGATAAAGGAGCGAAACAGCCAATATTTCTTTTATTCTTCAATATAACCCCTCCTTTTAAGTTGTCTTTTACTATTATTAAATGTAGAAGCATGGCCGATGTGTTAAAAAAAGAAGGAAATGTTAAAAATTAAGATTGTCTAATAGGCTTAAACCTTAACTTATCATTAGTGTTATAGAAAAGATTATATGTGAATCATCATAGGAAAAGAATGACCCCACTCTTTTAGACAAAAGGTGGTTGTATACAATAGTACGAGGAATGTTGGACTTAACTTATAATTAACTGTATATTTACAAAAATCTAATAAAATTCATTTGTTATTTAAACGGCATTAATATGTTTTAGATAAAATAGCCCTTGTAATGAATCAATTATTATGAGGAGGATTCACGTGGAAAGAACTATTTTACGAAAAGTAAAAGGCCTTATTGGATTATTAATGGTTTTTGTATTAGCGTTCGTATCATTTCCGTGGAGTACATCAGTTAAAGCGGAAGAGAAGAAGCAAGAAAAGGCACCAAGTGAGAAGAAGATCGTTTTTCCAGTCGTAAGTGATGTACATATTAAAAATAGTGGAACGGATGATACGTTTCGCTGGAAACGAGCAATCGAGCAACTTAATACACTTGCACCTAAACAAGATGCGTTCGTAATTGTGGGAGACTTTACTGATTCAGGATCGGTACAACAATATGATCGTTTCATGCAAGTATATAATGAAAATGCAAATAAAGATGCGGTACGAATGAATTCTCTAGGCAATCATGATTATTGGAACGGTTTATCTGTAGAAGGAGCGCAGAAGCGTTTCTTAGAAAAAACAGGTATGAAATCAATTTATTATCATAACGTGGTAAAGGGTTATCACTTCCTTGTTATGTCTCCAGAGGACGGGACAACTCATGGATATTATTCAGATAAACAAATTAATTGGTTAAAAGAAGAGATGGCAAAAGCTCAAAAAGATGATCCAGAAAAACCAATTTTCGTATTTTTACACCAACATATTAAAGATACAGTATACGGTAGCCAAGAATGGGGAACAAAAGATAGTGCGAAAATTAATGAGGTATTAAAACAATACCCACAAGTTATTACGTTTTCAGGTCATTCACATTATCCGTTAGATGATCCAAGATCGATTCATCAAAAAGACTTTACATCAGTTGGCACATCTTCAGTAAGTTATATGGAGGTTGAAGGTGGTAAAGTACAAGGAAATATCCCGTCAGGAGCTAGTACATTAAGCCAAGGTTTATTAGTAGAAGTAGATGATAAAGAAGTAACGATTAATCGCCGTGATTTCCATACAAATTCTTGGACAGGCGAGCCTTGGAAAATTAAATTACCATCAAAGAAAGACACATTTACACATGTAGAAGATCGTGATAAAGAAAAGCCATACTTTGCAAAAGATGCGAAGTTGTCGGTATCAAATATAACAGAAAATGCAGCAACAGTAACATTCCAGCAAGCGTTGGACAACCTTCTTGTTCATTCTTACCGTGTACAAGCGAGAGATAAGCAAACGGGAGAAATAAAGAATAAATTGTTAGCATTCTCAGAGTTTTATCGTGATCCAGTGCCGAAAGAACTGACATTTACGCTTGCAGGACTAGATGGCGGGAAAACATATACACTGGAAGTCGTTGCGATTGATTCATTCGGCAACGAAAGTGTACAACCATTAACGGCAGAGATTACTACGAAAAAAGATAATATTGACCCGAATGTGAAAGTACCAAAGGCGGATGTTTTTGATGTAAACTTTGCAGATGGTACATTTAAAGACAATTCATCATTTGGTACAAAAGGTGATGTTAAGGGTAATGTGACTATTGAATATGATAAAGTGTTGAAAAAGAATGTTATGAAGCTAAACGGAAAAGCAAATACATTTGGATACCTTCCATTTTCAGCAGCACAAAAAGAGAAAGTAGCAAATACATTTACATTAGAAACTGTGTTTTCAATGAATGAAATTCGCGGACAAGGTATTTTACAAAATACAGAGAGCGGCGGAATTGGTTTTGAATCTACAGGAAGTGGTTATGTAGAATTATGGGCTCATATTGGTGGAAGTTATAAACGTGTTGGCGTTCAATTAGAGGCTAATAAAACGTACCATTTAACAGGAACGTATAACGGAAGTGAAGTAGCAATTTACGTAGATGGTAAAAAAGTAAATAGCCAACCAGCTACAGGGAAAGTATATCACCCGAACGTACCATTTGCGCTTGGGGCAGACCCTGATAGTAATGGGAATGGTGGTATACCGCTAAATGGACAAATTGCGCTTGCAAAATTATATAGTAAAGCATTAAGTTCTTCAGAAGTATTAGCAGCGTATAATGAGTTTTCTAATCGTACAAAATTAGAGCAAGTAAACGCGTTATATGAAGAGCTTGGGAAAGTGAAAGAAGTGTTAGCTGGTACGTATGAGTTTGGTGACAAACCAGGTCAATATTCAAAGGAAGCATTTCAAGCACTAGAGAAAAGCTATAACACTGCAAAGCAAGCATTTGAAAATGTAGGAAGTACTGGAGAGCAAATCGTCCAAACGTATAACGAATTAAAAACAGCTAATGTAACATTTGTACAATCAAAAGTGGCAGAAGAACAGCCGAAAACACTGAAAGAAAAATTACAAATCAATATTGAATCTGCAAAAGCAGTAGTGAAAAAAGCACAAGCTGCAAATGTAACGGACGGTTCAGTGAAATCATTGAGTCAAAAAATTACAGTGGCAGAAGCTGTATTAAAAGATGCGAAAGTAAAAGATGCACAAGTAGAAACGATGAATCGTACGATAGAATATGCGATTTCACTCGTTGAAAAAGGCATAAGCAAATAAGAGAGAAGAAAAAGAAGCTTATCATGATAGGCTTCTTTTTTGTTATACTAAAAATAGCATAGAATGAGGGAGCGAATAATTTGGAAGAGAAAAAGCTAAAAAGAATTCTTGAATATGTATGGATCGCGGTTGTGCTCCTTGTAGGATATTATTTCTTAAAAGAGAAAAGTATATGGGTTCTATTTTTAATGACGTTTTTATTAGCGGGTTTAGGCACGTTATTTATTAACTTCTTCTTTGATAGTTTAAATGCATGGAAGAAGAAAAAGAAGGGAACGAAGTAAAGGAGGGAACATATGCAAAAGTGGAAGCTTATATATCAGGTGATTATTTTCCTATTGCTTGTAGGTATTGGCGTTTTTAAATACGCTACACCGATAGGAAATTGGGCATCGTTTACAGCTTGCATCGGCATATTTTTCATTTTACAATCGTTAACGAAAAAAAATAATCAGACATGAAGGTAGCTCGCCGTTTTATCGGCGAGCTATTTTGTTATGCTTTTTTCTCTTCATCATTTGTTTTTTCAGTAGCTAAATGACTATGTTTTCTAGAGTAGAAGAAATAGAAGCATAAGCCGACTAGAAGCCAAACTGCAAAGCTTATCCATGTCGTTTTAGACAAATTGATCATTAAATATAAACAGCAAAGAATTGCAACAACTGGTAATACAGGTACGAAAGGTGCGCGGAATCCACGTTTTAAATCAGGATGTGTTTTTCGTAAAATAAGTACAGCGCAGCAAACGAATGTGAATGCTGTTAACGTACCGATGTTTACTAAATTCGCTAGTAAATGTAAGTCTAAAAGTCCTGCTAATAAAGCTGACACAACGCCAGTAATCCACGTGTTTAATAAAGGGATTTTTACTCTTTTATTCACACGTGCTAACGCTTTTGGAAGTAAACCGTCGCGGCTCATTGCATACGAAACGCGAACTTGTCCATACATAACGACTAAGAGAACGGTTGTCATTCCAGTCATCGCCCCAACAGCGAGTAGTCCTGCAATTGTATCTTCGCCAACGAAATGTAAGGCAAACGCAACTGGATCAGAAACATCTAATTGTGTATACGGAACCATACCTGTTAAAACGAAAGATACAATCATGTATAAAACAGTACAAATAAGAAGGGAACCGATAATGCCAATTGGTAAATCGCGCTGTGGTTTTTTCGTTTCTTCTGCAGCGGTTGCGATTGCATCAAAGCCTAAGAAGGCGAAGAATACAGTGGCAGCCCCAGTAATGATACCGTCGTATCCGAATGGAATGAACGGAGTCCAATTTTCAGGTTTTACATATTTTGCCCCTGCTACGATAAAGGCGATAATAACAGCTAACTTGATAAGAACCATAATATTATTAATGCGTGCGCTTTCGCGTATACCGAAACTTAAAAGTCCCGTAATGAGTAGTAAAATACAAACAGCCGGTAAATCGATAATACCGCCTTTTCCTACGCCAGGGGCCGAGGCTATTATGGTGGGCAAATGGATGTTAAATCCTTGTAGTAAAGATTGTAAATAACCAGACCAACCGACAGCTACTGCCGCGACTGCAAGTAAATATTCGAGCATTAAACACCAGCCGACGATGAAGGCGACGACTTCTCCGACTGTCATATATGCGTAAGTGTACACACTTCCTGAGACAGGAATAGAAGAAGCAAATTCAGCATAACAAAAGGCTACACAAGCACAAGTAAATGCAGCAATAAGGAATGATAACATAATACCAGGACCAGAATGTTTCGCTGCGACAATACCTGTTAATACAAAGATCCCTGTCCCAATTACGGCGCCAATTCCTAAAAATGTTAAATCAAGTGCAGTTAAGGTTCTATCTAACTGCCGTGGTGATTCAGTACTAAGCGGTTTTTTTCGTAATAATGACTTCACTTTGGACTCTCCCCCCGTTTTTTCATTTTCATAACTGCGAATATAGTATGAGCCCACTAGAAAAGAGTATATAAGTAAATGGAGGTACAGTTATGGTAGGTTGTTTTTTAAAATTGCTGGATTAATTTTATTATAATTCAGAATATTTTGTCAAATAAAAATGTGACAAATAAAATGCGAATGAATAGGGGAAACTACTGGCAGGAATGGACGAGGGTTGTAAATTTACTTTGGATGGAGAAAACCCACTGATCAAAGTTAAAGTAGGAGAAGATGTTATGTTATTTTATTTTGAACTTGTCGTCATTTTACTTTGTACGAAATTAGCTGGTGATATTAGCGTTAGGCTTGGCCAGCCTTCTGTACTTGGTAAATTAATCGTTGGTATTATTATCGGTCCGGCTGTGCTTGGTATTATTAATAGTTCTGAATTGATCGATGAACTGAGTGAAATTGGTGTTTTACTACTTATGTTTATGGCAGGACTTGAAACAGATTTAGAAGAGTTAAATCGAAATTTGAAATCTGCATTCGCAGTAGCGATGGGAGGAATTATTTTCCCATTCCTTGGTGGGTATTTAGCGGGACTTGCGTTTGGAATGTTACAGTCGCATGCGATCTTTTTAGGGTTATTACTTTGTGCCACTTCCGTTAGTATTTCTGTTCAAACACTAAGAGATTTAGGGAAAATGAATACGAGAGAAAGTACGACGATTTTAGGGGCAGCTGTATTTGATGATGTAATTGTTGTTATTTTATTAGCATTTGTGATGAGTTTTTTAGGTACACAAGATGTAAATGTAACGCTTGTCATTGCAAAGAAAATTATCTTTTTTGTCAGTATCGTTTTCATCTCTTGGAAAGTTGTTCCATGGATTATGAAAATGCTCGTACCACTTCGCGTAACAGAAGCGTTAATTAGTGCAGCTCTTATTATTTGTTTCTCATTTTCGTATTACAGTGAAATGATGGGGATCGCAGGTATTATTGGGGCATTTGCAGCCGGAATTGCCATTTCGCAAACAGAGTATAAGCACGAAGTAGAACATAAAATTGAACCGATTGCTTATGCAATATTTGTACCGGTGTTCTTCGTAAGTATCGGAATGGAAATTACATTTCAAGGTATCGGAAGCCAGCTTTGGTTCATTATCATCATGACGCTTATTGCAATTTTTACAAAGTTAATCGGATCAGGTTTAGGAGCAAGACTGACAGGGTTCAACCTTCAATCTTCTATTAGTATTGGTGCGGGGATGGTTTCGCGCGGAGAAGTGGCGCTTATCATCGCAGCGAATGGACTTGCGGCGAATTTATTAGCGAAAGAAAATTTCACAGCGATTGTTATTGTTGTTATATTAACGACGATTATTACGCCGCCGCTTTTGAAGAAGTATTTTGTATAGAGAGGAAGAGCTTATCTGATGTAGGTAAGCTCTTTTTTATTGGAAAAAAGCAATAGTCATATAGCGTGAATAGGTTGTAATTATGGTAAAATCTACGTATATGATAAGTCGAGGAGAGAAAATGTGTGAGGATTACGAAGGGGAAGGTTATCGGTATAATCATACTTATTGCGCTATGTATACCATTTACTGCATGGAAAGAGTCAAAAGTGAAAGATTTTCCGGTTTCTATTTTTTCTTCCTATGTAGAAGACGAAAACCCGAAAGACTATAATTATACTGCTTTTGTACCTGACTTTGCAATTTGGATACATGGATGGGAAAAACAGCGATCTGAAGGTGAAATAACGTCGTATAAAAAAGGGGATCGAACTGTAATTGTTCACCATCCACCTGGTAATGATGGTTTTTATCTATACGATGTAAATGATGTTAGAGAATACACGCAACCGTAAGAAGTGGAGGTTAAATAGTGAAAGCTTCAACATTACTATTTAAAATTGAAAGTAATATGGATCAATTTTCACCAGCTGAAAAGAAGGTTGCCATGTACATAATGGAGAATGCAGAGATTGTTCCGAACTTAACGACGAAAGAAGTGTCAACGAATGCAGGCGCGAGTGAAGCAAGTGTTGTTCGCTTTTGTAAGTCAATCGGAATCGGAAGCTTTAAAGCATTTAAAATCGCGCTCGTTCGTGAATTGACGATTGCTGATTATAATATTAATGATTTTTCAGTTATGAATACGGAAGATGGACCGTATGATTTGTTTAATAAAGTTACGTATGTGAATAAAGCTGCAATTGAGGCGAGCGTTACTGCGATAGATAAAAAGGAACTTGAGAAAGCTGCAGATCGTATTGTAAATGCAGATAAAATTATATTTTATGGAGTAGGCGGATCAGCTACTCCTGCGATGGACGGGGCTTATAAATTTACAAGGCTCGGATTTACAGCGATGATGCTATCAGATTTTCATATGATGTTGCCGCTTGTGACGAATTTAAAAGAGGGCGATATATTTGTTGCCATTTCAACATCTGGTCGTACGAAAGATGTACTTGAAATGGCGCAATATGCGAAGAGACAAGGTGCAACAGTTATTGCGATTACAAAGCTTGACCAATCATCACCTTTATATAAAGAAGCGGATATTCGTCTTTGTATGCCAGATGTAGAGCAAGATCATCGTATTGCGAGTATTGCTTCGAGAATGACACAGCTGAATATGATTGATGCTTTATATGTGATTACTTTTAATCGTATTGGTAATAAAGTGCTGGATCAATTTATGGAGACAAGGGAAGAAGCTCTACGGTTACGGAAGCTGAAATGAGAAGATGGGGAAACCCATCTTTTTTTGCGTGCTGACATAAAGTGAAACTTTAATAAGTGGGGGGGTTCATCCCCCACTTATTATCAGCCCTCACCAATCGGACTTTTACAGGCAGCCCGACCCCCAACTATCTTCTTTGTTTTCGCTGAATTTGAGGTGGGGGTCTTACTGCCAGTTAAAGTGGGATAAATTCGTCATGAAAAGAAATAAAATTTCATAAAATAATAAAGTGATATTGATTTTAAATTTCTTAAAGTTATAATGAAAGTATGAAATTAAATTTCAAAGCAGGTGATAATATGTTAGAAAATTTATCGACAGAACATCGTAATGAGAAGACGATGAATTTAGATGAGATGAGTATAAAAGAAGTGTTACAAAGTATGAATGAAGAAGATCGAACTGTTGCGTTAGCAGTTGAAAATGAAATAGAAGAAATTGAAAAGGTTGTACAGATTGTCATTAAATCCTTTGAAGATGAGGGACGATTAATTTACATTGGGGCTGGTACGAGTGGCCGTTTAGGTATTTTGGATGCGGTGGAATGTCCGCCGACATTTGGCACAGATGATAAAATGGTACAAGGATTTATAGCAGGTGGATTGAAAGCGTTTACTAAGGCGGTGGAAGGTGCAGAAGACCGCGAAGAGTTAGCAGAAGAAGATTTAAAAAGTATTGGATTAAATGAGAAAGATACAGTGATTGGAATTGCGGCAAGTGGTCGAACTCCTTATGTAATTGGCGGTTTGAAGTACGCGGCTAGCGTGGGAGCGAGCACGGCGAGTATTTCTTGTAATAAAAATGCTGAAATAAGTAAATATGCAAAACTAAATGTGGAAGTAGAAACAGGCGCAGAAATTTTAACAGGCTCAACGCGTTTGAAAGCTGGTACAGCGCAAAAATTAGTACTTAATATGATTTCAACAGCTTCTATGATTGGTGTGGGGAAAGTATATAAAAACTTAATGGTAGATGTTCAATCTACAAATGAAAAGTTAGTAGAACGATCAAAACGCATTATTGTGGAAGCAACAGGTGTGAGCTATGAAATAGCAGCAGAGTGTTATGAAAAAGCAGAACGTAATGTGAAAGCTGCGATTGTTATGGTGTTACTACAGTGTGAGTATGGGGAAGCACTGAAGAAATTAAAAGAAGCGAAAGGGTTCGTGAAGAAGGCACTATAAAATAATAGGGAGGGGGATTCTATTATGAAGAAAGAAGAGAGAATGGCCAAAGAAATATCAGAGCAACTTGGGGGAGTAAAAAATATTCGTGGCATTGCTCATTGTATGACGAGGCTGCGATTAACGCTTCATGATGAAAGTAAAGTGAATATGGACCTTTTGAAAAAGGTTGAAGGGGTTATGGGCGTTATTGAAGATGAGACGCTTCAAGTTGTTGTTGGCCCAGGGACAGTAAATAAAGTAGCAGCTGAAATGGAAGGTTTAACGGGACTGCGAATCGGTGAGGTGGCAGATCATCACCTTGAAGACCTTGGGCAAGAAATGAAGTCAGAGATTAAGAAGAAAAATAATACACCAGTGAAAAACTTTTTAAGAAAAATAGGAAGTATTTTCATTCCGTTAATTCCAGGTCTTGTTGCCTCAGGAATTATAAACGGGGTCGCTAACTTTGCGAAAAACGCAGGTGCTGATCCGAATGCAACGTGGCTACAAATGCTACTACTCATTGGTGGCGGTATCTTTACATTCTTAGGAATTTTAGTCGGCTGGAATACAGCGAAAGAATTTGGCGGGACACCAGTTCTTGGGGCGATTGCGGGTATTTTAATTTTTAACCCGGCGATGGCGAATGTAAAATTATTTGGTGAAGCGCTCGTACCCGGACGGGGCGGATTGTTTGCAGTTATTTTTGCAGCATGGCTTATGGTTGTAGTAGAAAGACAAGTTCGAAAAGCAGTGCCAAATGCAGTTGATATTATCGTGACACCGCTCATTACTGTGTTAGTCGTAAGTATTGTAACGATGTTAGCCATTCAGCCGGTAGCAGGTTTCTTATCTGAAGGAATTACAAGCGGAATTAATGGTATTTTAAGTATTGGCGGCGCATTTGCGGGAGCAGTACTTGCTGGAACATTTTTACCTCTCGTTATGGTCGGATTGCATCACGGTTTAACACCAATTCATATGGAATTTATTAATCAAACGCACGTAACGCCTTTATTACCAGTACTAGCAATGGCTGGCGCTGGGCAAGTAGGAGCAGCGATTGCCATCTATGTAAAAACAAAAAACAAACGACTTCGTAACGTAATTAAAGGTGCATTACCAGTTGGATTTTTAGGAATTGGCGAACCGCTATTATACGGGGTTACATTACCACTTGGGAAACCGTTTCTTACAGCTTGTTTAGGTGCAGCAGTTGGCGGTGCATTCCAAGCAGTTATGAAAACAGCCGCACTCGGAATCGGTGTATCAGGATTATCATTAATTCCGTTAATTGCTGATAATAAATATTTATTATATTTCCTTGGATTAGTAGTGGCATATACTTTCGGATTCATTTTTACGTACTTCTTCGGATTCAAAGAAGAAATGGCAGAAAACATATAGAGAAAGGGATTCCTTTCTCTTTTTCTATTCATAGAAAGGGAGATTCATATGATCGGAGTTTCAATTTATCTTGCAAAAGAACGAGTAAAGAAGCAAGAAGAATGGCTAAAAGTAGTGAAGGAAAACGGGTTTTCATCTATTTTTACATCATTGCACATTCCTGAAGATGACCCTGGTACGTACAAAGAGCTAATTCAAATACTTGGGAAACAAGCTCTTGAAAATGACATGGAATTAATGGTCGATGTTTCTCCAAAATCGTTACACCATTTAGGGATAACTTACGAAAATGTAGAAGAGTTAGTGGAATGGGGCATTACTGGTTTACGAATGGACTACGGCATCACGCCGAAAGAAATCGCACGCGTATCTCATAAAATGAAAGTAGCTTTAAATGCGAGTACGATTACAGATTCATTTTGGAAAGAGTTAATCATAGAAAATATAAAAGTAGAGAATGTAGAAGCGTGGCATAATTTTTACCCGCGCCCAGAAACAGGACTAGCAAAATCATTCTTACAAAAACAAAACGCATACTTACATGAGTGCGGAATAAAAACGATGGCATTTATTCCGGGAGATGGTGAAAAACGTGGTCCGCTATGTGAAGGTTTACCAACGTTAGAAAAGCACCGCAATATGCGCCCACTTGAAGCGTACTTAGAACTTGTACAAGATTGTGGTGTCGATAAGGTGTTAATCGGGGATATAAGCGGAAGTATAGAAAGTGTACAAGAGATAGCGAGTGCGAGTAGAGGAATTATTCCGCTGCGATACGAGCCATTGATAGAGAAAAGTGAAGTGTTAAAAGTGGTGGAGCGAGTGCATACAAATAGACTAGATCCAGCTCGTGATGTCATTCGTTCAGTTGAATCAAGAGAAGGAAATAAAGTGATTTTAAAGCCGATGCATACAATTGCAAGAAAGAAAGGCAGCATTACAATTGATAATGAATTGTACGGTAGATATGCAGGAGAGATGCAAGTTGCCACACATGATTTGCCTAAAGATGAGAAAGTGAATGTTGTTGGCATGGTTGTAGAAGAGGACTTGTCTTTATTGCCGTATGTTGGCGCTGGAAAAATGTTTCAACTTTTTTGTGCAATAGAGTAAAAGCTTGAATTAGCACTATTTTGTAGGAAAACATTATCCGTAAAAGGGATAATGTTTTTTGTTTTCTTAAAAAAAGTATTTGACGAATGAAATGAAATACCGTATTGTTTTGACTTGTAAATAAAAGTTCACCATAACAAAACAAAAAGGAGAGTTCAAAATGAACCAATATATTGGGAATTTAATTATTCGTATCGTGTTAGGAGTGACATTCTTTGCGCACGGTTTAGCGAAGTTTCAATCAGGTATCGATAACGTAGCAGGATGGTTTACAAGCATCGGCTTACCAGGTGGTCTTGCATACGGCGTAGCAACAGTTGAATTAGTTGGTGGTATATTATTAATTATCGGTTTAGGCGTAAAATATGTAGGATTGTTATTCGCTCTTATTTTAGCTGGAGCTATCGTAAAGGTAAATGGAGCAGCAGGTTTATTAGGAGATGGAAAGAATCCAGGGTATGAATTAGATCTTGCATTATTAGCAATGGGTGCGTATTTATTCGTTGTAAAAGCAGAAGGATATGTAGATCGTTTCGTAAAAGAGAAAGTAATGAAAGCGAAGTAAACTTATTTATAAATTGTTGACTTGAATCATAATTGTAACTATAATGATTACAACTAGTTGATTAAGAATAAAACAATATAAATATTTTTTTACACAAGTTGTAACTGAGGTGATTACGACTTGTGTAAAAAATAAATAAAACGGGAGGAAGTAACATGCCTAAATCAAATTTAGAAATTATTCGAAGCACGTATGAAGGATCAGCTTCTTCGAATGCAAAACATTTAGCAGAAGCCCTCTCTGAAAAAGTAGAATGGACAGAGGCAGAAGGATTCCCATACGGGGGAACTTATATAGGTGTAGAAGCAATAATGGAAAATGTATTTAGCCGATTAGGATCAGAATGGGATGATTTTAAGGCGAGTGTAAATATGTACCATGAAGTAAACGGAAAAGATGTAATTATTGCTGAAGGTGTTTATTCAGGAGTTTATAAAGAAACGGGAAAATCATTTGAAGCAGAGTTTGTTCATGTATGGCAACTGGAGAACGGAAAAATCGTGAAGTTTAAGCAGTATGTAGATAGTCATATTGTTAAGGAAGCGATGAAGAGCTAATGCTTTTTAAATGGATTGTAGGCATATGTATTACAATTATAGTAATTATCACGTCTATAGTTGGCGGAAAGAAATTGCTTGCATATGTGGAAAAAGAGAATAAAAATATTCAAATTGAGCGAGTGGCAAACGAAAAGGAGAAGAAAGTTGCAGAAGAAGCCCCACGAGTTAGCGAAGGTGAAATTATTTCTACTATGCACAAAATGGTACACCAAAAGGTAAAATCCTCTGAGAAATGGGGATTTGTAGAAATGACAACAAAAGAAATTTATAGCGTAAAGAAAGATATTGAAAATAGTATAGGTTTTCAATATAAAACGAGGTTACTTTCTATTATAAATAGATGGGAAAAAGGAGATTTTTCACAAACAGTTGAGGAGCATAACTTTTTATGGGGCCTTCAAGGTGGAGATACCGGCAAAGCGACGGAACGTTTATCGCCAGAAGAGGAAAAGCGGTATATAAAAGAAATGAAGAGTAAATAAAAACATCGCCACCCGGATGACGATGTTTTTTCATTAAGAATGTTTTCGCATTAAAGCTCTAGTTGGTTGAACAGTAACCGTTTTGAAATGAGAAAATAAATAACATCCTGTCACAACGATCATTGTCCCTAAAATTTGTATCCACGTTAGATCTTCACCGAGGAAAAGGAATGCTAAAATAGCTGTGAAAATCGGATTGAAGTTTAGAAAAATACCGGATGTAGTCGCTCCTAATTTTTGCACGCCAATATTCCAAAACACCATACAAAGAACTGTGGAAATAAGCCCAGTATATAAAAGTGATGTTATGAAAGAAGTATTAATATTGGAAACGGTGAAGCTCCCTATGTTAAATGGCAGTAATAGAATAACGCCGAAAATACCAGAGTATAATGTTGCCATGAGTGGTGTCGTTGTTTTTGTTGCCCATTTACTACAAACAGAATAGATTCCCCAAATACAAACAGCCGCAATCATCCATAAATCGCCGCTATTAAAATGTAGTGAAAATAAAAGTGCAAAGTTACCTTTTAATAGGACAAGAATAACCCCAAAGAATGAAAGAATCATGGATAGAATTTGAAGTGTATTTACTTTTTCTTTTAGAAATAATACTGAAAATAGTGCAATTGAAATCGCATTTAATGTAGAAATAAGCCCTACATTCGTTGCGGATGTTTTTTCTAGTGCTAGAAATTGAAAGATGTTAAAAAGAGCGACCCCTGAGATTCCCATTAGTATTAACGGAAGTATTGCGGCACGAGGTGGAATGATTTTCTTTTCTTTAAACCATACGATCGGTAATAAACAAACGATCGCAATCATCCATCTTAAACTTGTTAGTGTCATCGGTGATGCATGATCAACGAGCGATTTTCCAACGACGAAATTTCCTCCCCATAATAAGCTCGTTAGTAATAGTAAAAAGACATAAAAATAAGGCATATTAAAATCCCCTTTGTTATAATCAATGTGAATTGTAAATAATTTTAGCATTTTTCTTCGTTGTGTAATATATTCTTTTGTATAATGGTTAAAAGTCGATAAAATATTTTGTTGTAAATAGTGTTTGTAGAATGATATTCAGTTTTATATATGTTGTAAGGTGTTTTTTCGAATAATCATCGGTAAGAAAAAGGGGGAATTGTAATGGAGTCGTCTGTTATTAAAGTGTTAGATGATTTGGACGTACAAATTTTAGATATATTGCAGAAGGAGTCTCAAGTAAGTAATGCTGAGCTTGCGCGACGCGTTAATTTATCACCAGCTGCGATGCATGCGAGAATAAAAAGATTAGATGGAGAAGGGTTCATTGATAAGCAAGTAGCCATTTTAAATCAAGAAAAGCTTGGTTTTGATTTGTTATGTTTCATTTTTATGAGTACGAATATTCATCAATCGGATAAACTTGAGGTGTTGGAGAAAGAATTAGAAGCGATGCCTGAAGTGTTAGAATGTCACTGTTTAACAGGAGAATATGATTATTTATTAAAGGTTGCAAATCGTGATCGTAAAGAGCTGGAGCAGTTTATTAGAAAGTTGAATAAGCTGGGTATTACAAGGATACAGACGAGTTTAGCACTTCGTGAAATTAAATATTCGACAGTATTACCGATCCGAAATGAGGAACCGAGCATCGATTAGATTGCTTGGTTTTTTGTTTGTATAAAGTGATTGACGGGGAGAAAAGAGAGATGTATTATTATATAAAATTATGTATTAAAATTCAATTTAGGTTATAAATATTAATATCGGGGACAAGGGGATATAATATGAAAATCTTTAATGCGGTTACGAGTGATGTGAAAGAAATTTATAGTCTTATTGAAGCTTATGCAAAAGAAGGAGTAGTTTTACCACGTTCTCTTTTATCTCTCTATCAATATTTACAATGTTTATATGTTGTGAAAGAAAGCGATGAGATTGTTGGGGTTGCTGGTTTACATGTGTTAGGGGAGGACCTTGCAGAAGTCCGGTCGTTAGTCGTCTCGCATACATATGCAGGGAAAGGAATCGGGCGTATGTTAGTGAATCATGTAATAAATGAGGCAGCGAAAATAAAAGTGAATAGAGTCATTTCTTTAACATATGAAACGGAATTTTTTCAAAAGTGCGGGTTTGATTTTGTGAATAGAGATGCGTTACCAGAGAAAGTATGGATCGATTGTAGACATTGTCCAAAGGTGGATTATTGTGATGAGGTGGCGATGATTCGATATGTTGGGTGAAATTTTCAGAGAAAAAAGGCCCACTATTATGTACGTAATAGTGGGCATCTATATTTTAGGGGAATTTAAGAACTTGAATTCGTTTTTCTTACCGCAAAATTAAAAATGGGATTTTTAAGCTCATAGTTATAAGTAGAACCATCGACAAGCCCTACAACTTTATCGCTTTCGTAAAGATCAAGCATAAATTGTGCCATTTGTTTTGCGGTGTGGAATTTCGGTACAACATTATCGTATTGGAATTCATCAATATCAAATGAACGTTTTGCAAATTCTGTTTCAGTTGCACCAGGTGCTAAAACCTTTGCTTGCAGTTTTGCACCTTGTTGTTTCAATTCGTGAGATAAACCTTCTGTAAATGCACTTACATAGAATTTCGTAGCGCAATACGTAACAGCATCAGCAACGATTGTGTATCCACCGCCTGATGAAACGTTAATAAGTTGTGTGCCATCAACCATTGAATAATCTCGAACGAAAAGAGAGGAGAGTATTGTTAGTGCTTCTATATTTACATGTAACATCGTTTCTATTTTATTTAAATTTTGTTCAGCAATGGAGGCGAAATTACCAAAACCGGCGTTGTTAATCCACGTTTCAATTTGAAAGGCTTGTAGGCTTTCATACAGCTTATAAACATTTTTCGTGATAGATAAATCCGTTCTTCGAATAACAACATCCAATTCTGGATTCATTTCGTTAATTTTTAATTTTAATCCGTCTAATTCTTCTTGTCTTCGAGCTACAAGTATTAAGTTCTTTCCGCGAGCTGCAAAGGCTAAAGCCGATTCATAGCCAATTCCAGAACTTGCACCAGTAATAACAGTGTATTTCATATAAAATCCCCCTAAGTTCAAATAAATATATTATGGTTAGATTTTATTTGTTAGAGTATACTCTAAGTCAAATGTTTTTTATGAATTTGATAAGGCTATAAAATATATGAGGGTAAGCACGTGGAGGGAGTTAGAGTATGTACACAATTAGCGAGGTGGCTAAATTAATAGGAGTGAGTACACATACACTACGTTATTATGAAAAGGAAAATATATTAATTGCAAATCGCGATACAAATGGGAATCGAATGTATGCAGAGTCGCATATAAAGTGGTTGCAGTTTGTAATGAAATTAAAACAAACGCAAATGCCAATAGCGAAAATAAGAGAATACGCTAGATTATATTTAGAAGGGGAGCATACAACCGAAGCTCGTTTACAGCTCCTAGAAGATCATAGGAAATCTATTCAGATTCAAAGAGAAAACTTAGTAATTACAGAAAAGATGCTGGAGAATAAAATTATTGCATATAAGGCCTCTTTGGAAAGTAAATAGAAAACATAATCCGACTCTTAATTATTTATGATAAAAATGGATTTGATCTCATAGTGTGCCGGCAAATAAAAAAGAGCAGCTAGCAAAAGCTAACTGCTCTATTCAAGGGATCTCTCCAAGGGGGAGTGGAGAAAATATTATGTTACTAGCAGTATTGACGGGTTATTAGGAAATATACAAATCGGATGAAAGAAATTTTAAATAATCTTTCGGTATTGACAGTTTTTAAAATATTCATGTACAATACATATGAATGACATTCAGTCATTTTCGTATGGCAGGATTTAGTTAGTTTGGCAATGGAACAAATATAAATGGTAAATGAGGATGATAGTTGTTTATATATTAGTGATGAAGGAGTATATTTTTTTAAAACAAAAATGACTGATAGTCAGTCATAAGAGGTGAGAGGTATGAAAAATAGAGCTTGGTTATATGTCATATTAACATGTATCTTTGAAATTTTTTGGGTGTTTGGTTTTAATACCGCGGATACTTGGTGGCATTGGATTATTATTTTAGGAGTTATCGCTGTTGATTTTCACTTCCTTTCTAAAGCGTGTGAACATCTTGCGACAGGGACTGTATATGCCATTTTTGCCGGAGCTGGTACGGTAGGTACTTTCTTAATGGATGTATTCCTTTTCGGCGGGAGTTTTAGCGTAGGGAAACTATTCTTTATCATGATGGTTGTAGCCGGTGTTATCGGTTTAAAGCTGGCTGATAATAAAGAAGAAACTGTGGAAGGAGCTGCTTAAAGATGGGTTGGTTTTTCGTATTTTGTGCTGCAATTAGTGAAATAGTCGGTGTGATTGGTCTTAAAATGTATAGTAAAGATAAAACGTTAGCAAATGGTGCAATTTATATAGGTGGATTTGCTACATCCTTCGCATTCTTGTATACATCTTTCTTATTTTTACAAGTAAGTGTCGCTTATGCGGTTTGGATTGGTATTGGAACAGCAGGTGCCGTTTTATTAAACATGTTCCTGTTTGGTGAGTCGAAAAGTAAAGCACGTATCATTAGTGTGGCTCTTATTGTATGCGGAGTGACAGGATTAAAGGCTCTTTCTTAAAGATATATTGTATTTTATCTCCTAATGGTTTATTAGGAGATTTTTATTATTAAAAAATGATTTCCTCTTAGAGTTCACTATCATTGACAGTACAATCGATTATCTTATAAAATGAGTGACAGTCATTCAATATGTGTGTGAAAGGGTTTAGATGATGAATAAAAAAGAAAAAATTGTCTATGCAGCTATTGAAGTGTTTCAGGAAAAGGGCGTTGAAAAAACGAAGATTTCTGATATCGTGAAATTGGCTGGCATTGCACAAGGAACTTTCTATTTATATTTTCCTTCTAAGTTATCTGTTATGCCTGCAATAGCAGAAGTAATGGTTGAAAAGATGATACTTGCAGTGAAAGAAAAAGTGCAAAATGATGCGCCTTTCTCAAGTAAAGTGACGCAAGTAATAGATGCGGTGTTTCACTTTATAGCGGAATATCGTGAAATACAAGCTTTAATGTATGCGGGTCTTGCATCTACAGAGCATATAAAAGAATGGGAAGCTGTGTATGAGCCTCTTTATATGTGGCTAAGCGAGTTTTTAAGTGCGGCGAAAGAAGCTGGTGAAATTCGTGATTCGGTTCACGCGGAAAGAACGGCTAAGTTATTTATCGCTCTTGTTGAATCTGCAGCGGAACAAGTTTATTTATATGACCATAAAGATGATGAGCAAGTCGAGCTACAAAAGGCAGAAGTACTAGATTTTTTAACGCATGCACTACATATAAAGAAGTAGTAAGATGAACCTGTCTGAAAAGGTAGGTTCATTTTTGAGGAAAACTGAATGATAGTCATTCACCTAATGCGTATGTATGTGTGGAAGGATAGAGTGAAATTCTAATGAGTGGGGGCATCTCTACTCATGACTAGCCCACAAATAGCAGGATAAAGAAAAAACTTCTTGGGCATTATTTTTTTGAGGAACTTACGGGAAGAGGTGTTAAAAAGTGAAGAAACCGATAAAAGAACAAAAGATGGTATTGGTCATTCTTTTGAGTAATATATTTATCGCTTTTTTAGGGATTGGATTAATCATTCCGGTTATGCCGTCCTTTATGAATGACATGAGTTTAACAGGGAAGACGATGGGATATCTCGTTGCAGTATTCGCAATGGCTCAGCTCATTACGTCACCTATTACAGGCCGGTGGGTCGATCTTTACGGTAGGAAGAAAATGATCATCATTGGATTATTTATTTTTGGTGTTTCAGAACTTCTTTTTGGATTAGGAAAAGATGTCTGGATGCTTTATGCAGCACGGGTGTTAGGCGGAATTAGTGCGGCGTTTATTATGCCTGGTGTTACGGCATATGTTGCGGATATTACATCTATGCAGGAACGTCCAAAAGCGATGGGGTATTTATCAGCAGCGATTAGTACGGGTTTTATTATAGGACCTGGAATTGGCGGATTTATTGCAGAATACGGTATACGTGTGCCGTTTTTCGTTGCAGCAGCAATTGCCTTTATAGCATGTGTAATTTCGATCTTTATTTTAAAAGAACCGTTAACGAAAGAAGAACTTGCAGAGATTTCTGCTAACACGAAAGAATCAAGTTTTATTGGTGATTTAAAGAAATCATTACATCCAATGTATGCAATTGCATTTATTATCGTATTTGTACTCGCATTCGGATTATCAGCGTATGAAACTGTGTTTAGTCTATTTTCTGATCATAAGTTTGGATTCACACCGAAAGATATTGCGGCAATTATTACGATTAGCTCCATCTTTGGGGTAGTTGTGCAAGTATTTATGTTTGGTAAATTGGTTGATATGTTCGGTGAAAAAGTGTTGATTCAAATATGTTTAATTGTAGGTGCAGTATTAGCGTTTGTTTCAACTGTAGTCTTTAATTATTGGATTGTACTTCTCGTTACTTGCTTTATTTTCCTTGCATTTGATTTGCTTCGTCCAGCTTTAACAACATTTTTATCAAAAGCAGCTGGAAAAGAGCAAGGATTTGTTGCTGGTATGAACTCGACTTATACGAGTTTAGGAAATATTGCAGGACCAGCGATGGGCGGAATATTATTTGATATGAATATTCATTATCCATATGCATTTTCAGGAGTTGTTTTAATAGTTGGTCTTGGCATTACATTTATGTGGAGAGAGAAACAGCTAGCTGAAAGTTTTGCGAAGTAATAAAACCCCTTACGACAGTAAGGGGTTTTTATTTTATCCCGCTTTAATGGGCAGTAAGACC
>NZ_WIPE01000120.1:0-29786 GCF_009760835.1 Bacillus sp. EE-W1
TTCGGTGGCTTCGCTTTTTCCTGCGAGGCACAAATCGCCTCTACGTCAAAAGCTCCATCCCCCTCTCATTCTGAACAAACCGCCTACGCTTTTTATTACTACTCTAACGCTGCTGCTCCACCAACGATTTCCGTAATTTCTTGCGTAATCGCTGCCTGACGCGCACGGTTGAATGAAAGTGTAAGTGAATCGATAACTTCCATTGCGTTGTCTGTAGCACTCTTCATTGCTGTCATACGCGCTGCGTGTTCACTTGCTTTACCGTCTAGTAATGCACCGTACACTAAGCTTTCTGCGTATTGTGGCAATAGTACTTTTAAAATTTCTTCTTCAGAAGGTTCGAATTCATAAGCTGTCGTCGGTTTGTCAGACGCCACATCAGTAAGCGGTAAAATTTTATTTTCCGTTACTTCTTGTGAAATTTTACTTACGTAATGGTTGTAGTAAATATACAGCTCATCATAAGCACCATCTGCAAACATCGCAATTGCTCGAGAAGCAAGATCTTTAATATCAGTAAATGATGGGTGGTCAGATAGTCCAACTACTTCATCAATGATGTTAAAGCCGCGACGTTTTAAATAATCACGTCCTAGTCGGCCAAGCACAATAATTGAATATTGGTTTGAATCCATATTATGACGTTCACGAATTACGTTACTTACTGTACGTAATACGTTACTGTTATAACCACCTGCTAGTCCGCGATCAGATGTAATAACGATGTATCCTGTACGCTTTACAGGACGCGCATTTAGCATCGGATGATTAATTCCTTTACTTCCTTGCGCAATGCTCGCTACTACTTCTTGAATCTTTTCCATATACGGAACGAAAGATTTAGCATTTTGCTCTGCACGGTTTAACTTAGATGCAGATACCATCTCCATCGCTTTCGTAATTTGACTCGTTTTCTTTGTCGAGTTAATCTTCGCTTTTATATCGCGTAAAGATGCCACAGGTTTTCACCACCTTTTTTCCGGAAGTTGGCACGATTAGTAAGAATTCTCTTCCTAATCTACGTTGCAAGATATTCTTGCTCATGATTGAAGGAAAAGAATAGGTGCACCTACTCTTTTCCTTTACATAACCGTCAGCAATCTCAAAACTTGAGATGCCTTTTATATATTATCTAGCTCCAGTGGCTTGAACGAGCCTCTGGAGCTTTTATTCATTACTCAGAAGCTACGAATACTTTTTTAAATCCATTAATAGCTGCTGCAAATTTGTCGTCATCCGCAAGTTTCTTAGTTGTGCGGATTTCTTCTAATAAGTCAGTCGCATTAGAATCTAACCAAGCATGGAATTCTTCTTCGAAACGAGTGATATCTACTACTGGGATATCATCTAGGAATCCACGTGTTAAAGCGTAAAGAATGATAACTTGTTTCTCTACACGTAATGGTTTGTGTAATCCTTGTTTTAATACCTCAACAGTACGAGCACCACGGTTTAGTTTCGCTTGAGTTGCTTTATCAAGGTCAGAACCGAACTGAGCGAACGCTTCTAACTCACGGTAAGATGCAAGGTCAAGACGAAGTGTACCTGATACTTTACTCATTGCTTTAATCTGAGCAGATCCACCTACACGAGATACAGAAGTACCCGCATCGATTGCTGGACGTACGCCAGAGAAGAATAGGTCAGATTGTAAGAAGATTTGTCCATCCGTAATAGAAATTACGTTTGTTGGGATGTAAGCTGATACGTCCCCTGCTTGTGTTTCGATGAAAGGTAGTGCAGTTAAAGAACCGCCGCCTCTTGCATCACTTAATTTTGCTGCACGCTCTAATAAGCGAGAATGTAAGTAGAATACATCCCCTGGATATGCTTCACGACCTGGAGGACGACGTAATAGTAATGAAAGCTCACGGTAAGCCGCTGCTTGTTTTGATAAGTCATCATATACTACTAATACGTGTTTACCATTGTACATGAACTCTTCACCCATTGTTACACCAGCATAAGCAGCTAAGTATAATAATGGAGCTGGTTGAGAAGCTGATGCAGTTACAACGATTGTGTAATCTAATGCACCGTGCTTACGTAGTGTTTCTACTACGTTACGTACAGTTGATTCTTTTTGTCCGATAGCTACATAGATACAAATCATATCTTCATCTTTTTGGTTAATGATTGTATCAAGTGCAACTGCTGTTTTACCTGTTTGACGGTCACCAATGATTAACTCACGTTGACCACGGCCAATTGGTACAAGAGCATCGATCGCTTTAATACCTGTTTGAAGTGGCTCATGAACAGATTTACGATCCATTACACCTGGTGCTGGACTTTCGATTGGACGAGTGTTTGTTGTATTGATTGGGCCTAAACCATCAACTGGTTGACCTAATGGGTTTACAACACGACCGATTAGTTCTTTTCCTACTGGTACTTGCATGATGCGACCAGTACGACGAACTTCGTCACCTTCACGAATTTCTGTGTAAGGTCCTAAAATAATGATACCTACGTTGTTTTCCTCTAAGTTTTGTGCTAGTCCCATAACGCCGTTAGAGAACTCTACAAGTTCACCAGCCATAACGTTATCAAGACCATGAGCACGCGCAATACCGTCACCAACTTGGATAACTGTACCAACATCACTAACTTCGATTTCAGACTGATAGTTCTCGATTTGTTGCTTTATCAGTGCGCTAATTTCTTCAGCTCTGATGCTCATGTGCTTCACCCCTATCTATTCTTCATTAATTCACGCTGAATACGTGCTAATTTTCCTTGTAAGCTTCCGTCGTAAATGCGATTTCCAATACGTACTTTAATGCCGCCTAGTAAATCTTCATCTACAACATTTTTTACGCGAATTGCATCTTTTCCCGTTCTCTTTGCAAATGCTTCTGCAATGTTAAGCTTCTCTTCTTCTGATAGAAGACGAGTAGAATATACAGTTGCGTCGGCTACGTTACGTTCTTCATTAGCAAGAACAACATATTCATCTGCAATTTCAGGTAAGATATCAATGCGTTTGTTATCAATTAAAATATATAACGTATTTAAAATAGATTCAGAAACAGATCCGAATACGTTCGCAAGAAACGTTTTCTTCTGCTCTTTTGAAATGTTCGGTTGCGTTAAAAAGCTATGTAGTTCTCCGTTCTTTACATAAACGTTTTGTACAAGGCGTAATTCCTCTTCAAACATTTCTAATACGTGTTTTTCTTTTGCAATTTTAAAAAGAGCGACAGCATAACGTTTTGCTACAATCCCATTGCTCATCGCGCTTCTCCTACTTCTTTAATATAATCGCGAATTAACTTAACTTGATCTTCTTCTTTTAACTCTTTTTCAATTACTTTAGAAGCAATTTGAACAGATAAAGAAGCGACTTGTTCTTGTAAAGCAGCAATCGCTTGCTCTTTTTCGCGTTGAATTTCTTGTACAGCAGATGCTTTAATTGATTCTGCTTCTTCTTTCGCAGCAGCAACAATAACATCTTTTTGATCTACAGCTTGTTTTTTCGCTCTTTCGATTAACTCTTGTGCTTCAACACGCGATTGTTTTAACATTTCACGTTGTTCTTCTACTAATTTCTTCGCTTCAGCGTTACTTCTTTCTGCAGCGTCGATTTCATTAGTAACATGCTCTTCACGTTCTTTCATAATTCCCATTAAAGGGCCCCACGCGAATTTGCGTAGCATTACTAATAGAAGTAAGAAAATGAACAATGTATAAGCAATCGTTCCAAATGGAATGGAAGCCCCTAATAATAAAGTTGGCACAAGGATTCACTCCCTTCAAAATATCTAAATTGATCATATGAAAAAAAAAGACATACGTTTCGTTCATAAAGCAATGGCGAAGAAAGTTCGGAAAAACACTCTTCGCCATCTATGTAAGGGGAGTCTCCCTTATTTGTTCATTACGATGAATGCAATAACTACACCGATGATTGGAAGTGCCTCAACTAAAGCAACCCCGATGAACATAATTGTTTGAAGCGCGCCTTTTAATTCTGGTTGACGAGCAACACCTTCGATTGTACGTGATACGATAAGACCGTTACCAATACCTGCACCTAATGCTGATAAACCAATTGCAATTGCAGCTGCGATTACACCTAAACTCATTTAATTTGTCCTCCTTTGTATTATAAAAAAATAAATTTTTTCTTACTTAAATTATATTAATGGTCATGGCTTACTTTATGAGCCATATAAACCATCGTTAACATAACGAAAATAAATGACTGGATTGATCCAACGAATACACTGAATCCCATCCATGCTAACATTGGTACAAGCGCACCTAATGCTCCAAGGAATGATGCCCCGCCTAACTTAGCAAGTAATCCTAATAAGATTTCACCTGCATAAATGTTACCGAATAAACGAAGACCTAACGTTAATGTGTTAGCAAACTCCTCAATAACCTTTAATGGGAATAAGAATTTCATAGGTTGGAAATAACCTTTTACGTATTCTTTCGTACCCTTCATCTTAATTCCATAATAATGGGTGAGGGTAACTACCATCACGGCTAATGTTAATGTAACTGCTGGATCAGACGTTGGTGATCTCCACCATGCAATATGTTCGCCAGCCTCAACTGTTGAATACATGAATGGTAAACCAAGGAAGTTCGATACGATGATAAACATGATAAGCGTAACGCCAAGCGTTAAGAAACGTCCACCTGTTTTCCAGTCCATCGTACTATTGATAATCCCTTTCACGAAGTCAAACACCCATTCCATGAAGTTTTGCATCCCGGTTGGGCGAAGGGCTAAACTGCGAGTTCCGATAACAGCGATTAAGAAAACTATAACTGCTGCTACAGTAACCATCATAACTGATGACAAATCGAACGTTAAACCTAGAAATTTAACTAATTTACCGTGTTCCACTAGTAATTCACCTCTCTTCCCTGCTCTTATACTCTAAATAAAGAAAATCTATGATCATGACAAGGTATCCTGTCAGCAATCCTACACCTAGGCCCCACATCGCGATTAACTCTTGATATTTGGCTGCAAATAAAATTAATAATCCAATCGTGGCGAATCTCGAATATGTACTTACCGCTGTCGCCTTAAACTTCACGTTTTCTCCATTTGTTACGCGATCCAACAGCTTGTCTGTTCTACGTGCAATGATGCGCAAACTAAGAAAACTGAAAATCGTTCCGATAATCAGCCCAAGAAATACATCCTTGTAAGAGGTGAATCCCCATCCTAGCACTAGAAGCGCAAGCAAGTAGTACATATATTTCTTTTGTCTTTGGACAAGTCCATGTACGTCTATCATCATTGCTCTCCCGAATAGTAATGTCGAATGAGTCGAATCATTGCGTATATCCCTGTTCCTAATCCGAGTAATAACCCTATAATAAGAAACAATGGAAACGTTCCAACCTTACTATCAATCCACTGCCCACCAAAGATTCCAATAAGAATAGAACCGACTAACTGAGCAAGAATACCTGACATTAAAGCATAAGCTTTTATATGGCTGCGATCGTTTTTTTGCAAGGATTCATCCCTCCAATATGTAACCCTCATTCACGATGTGTTAATAATAACTCATTTTTTTGCATAAATCCTATACAAATTAAAAAGTTTACATTTTCGTCACGGAATAGATGTATTTTTGTCACTGAAAGCCCTACCATCTATCCCCGTTGTTAGCATACAATAGGGTATTAACAGTGTCAACGAGAAATCGTAAAAAATCAAAAAATTTGAGTATTAGTCATTTCCTCCCAAAAATGAAAACGTTCCCCTTCTAAATACTGGTTAGAGATATGCAATTTCTAGCAGTTTTCTCATTATAATAGAAGGAAATGTTCACAAGTTTGTCACTATTATATTTTTACGATATAACGCTTTCCTTCCATAATATAGTGCTCTTTAGACGTAAGACTTCTATATTATATGTGGTGTGTATTCAACTTATGTTGTATATACTATGTATATTTATCCCCCCTCCCCTACCTCATCATAGTACAAAAAAACGAGAGGGAAATCCCCTCTCGTCAGTTGTCTTACTTCGTTCCGAATAAACGGTCACCAGCATCACCAAGACCTGGTACTACATATCCGTGATCATTTAATTTCTCATCTAATGCTGCTACATAAATATCAACATCAGGATGTTCTTCTTGTACTACTTTTACTCCTTCTGGAGCTGCAACGATACACATTAATTTAATTTGTTTTGCACCGCGCTTTTTCAGAGAGTTAATTGCTTCAGCTGCAGAACCACCTGTTGCTAGCATCGGATCTAGTACGATAAAGTCACGTTCTTCTACATCCGTTGGAAGTTTCACATAGTATTCTACCGGTTGTAACGTTTTAGGGTCACGGTATAAACCAACGTGTCCTACTTTTGCTGCTGGAATTAATTTCAGAATTCCATCAACCATTCCTAAACCTGCACGTAAAATCGGAATTAAACCAAGCTTTTTACCAGCGATCACTTTTGTTGTCGCTTTGCTTACAGGTGTTTCAATTTCAATGTCTTTAAGTGGAAGATCGCGAGTAATTTCGAAAGCCATTAAACTTGCTACTTCGTCCACTAATTCACGAAAATCTTTCGTACCTGTATTCTTATCGCGAATATATGTAATCTTATGTTGAATTAACGGGTGATCAAATACATACAGTTTTCCCATGTGAATCTCTCCTTTAGATGATATTCATGCGTTTGCACGCTTTTTTACACTATTTACGATTGTAAAGAAAACGCTACTAATATTCAAGGGCAAATTTGGCAAAATCATGATTTTACGATGAATCTATCTAGTATCTTTACCAATTATGGGAGCTGTATCCTTCATTATATCGCCAAAATTTATTCATCATTTGTATACATACTTAAAGAACAATATATGTCCAAAAAAAAAACTGCCAAAACAATTACGTCTCAGCAGTCTTCTTTAATCTATTATAGGTCTGTGTACATTGGGAATTTGCTCGTTAACGCTTCTACACGCTTACTTGCTTCTTCTAATGCAGCTTCATTTTCATGATTTTTTAATGTGTAAGCAATAAGTGACGCAATTTCATCCATTTCTTCTAAACCGAAACCACGAGATGTTACAGCTGCCGTACCGATACGTACACCGCTTGTTACAAATGGGCTTGCTGTTTCAAATGGAATTGTATTTTTGTTCACTGTAATACCAACTTCATCTAACACGTGCTCTGCTACTTTACCTGTGATTTCTAAGTTACGAACATCAATCAGGATTAAATGATTGTCTGTTCCACCAGAAACAAGTGTAAGTCCTTCTTTTTGAAGACCTTCAGCTAAGCGATTCGCATTATTAATGATATTTTGTGCATATGTTTTAAAATCATCTTGTAGTGTCTCACCAAATGCAACAGCTTTTGCAGCGATTACGTGCATAAGTGGACCACCTTGAATACCAGGGAAGATTGATTTATCAATTTGTTTTGCAAATTGCTCTTCACATAAAATCATACCACCACGTGGACCACGTAATGTTTTATGTGTTGTCGTTGTAACGAAATGCGCGTGTGGTACTGGGTTTGGATGTAAACCAGCAGCTACTAAACCAGCGATATGTGCCATATCAACCATAAAGTATGCACCCACTTCATCTGCAATCTCACGGAATCGTTTGAAATCGATAACACGAGGATATGCACTTGCACCTGCAACGATTAATTTTGGTTTATGTTCTTTCGCTTTTGCTAATACATCATCGTAATTAATACGGTGAGATTCAGCATCCACGCCATATTCTACGAAATTATATTGTACTCCACTGAAGTTAACAGGGCTTCCGTGTGTTAAGTGACCACCATGAGATAAATTCATACCAAGTACTGTATCGCCTTGCTCTAAAATCGTAAAGTATACTGCCATGTTCGCTTGTGCACCAGAATGTGGTTGAACATTTACATGCTCTGCACCAAAAATTTCTTTCGCGCGGTCACGTGCGATATCTTCCACTACGTCTACGTGCTCACAGCCACCATAGTAACGTTTTCCAGGATATCCCTCAGCATACTTATTCGTTAAAACAGAACCTTGCGCCTCCATTACTGCTTCACTTACGAAGTTTTCCGAAGCAATTAACTCAATCTTTGAACGCTGTCTTCCTAGTTCTGCCTCAATTGCAGCAAATACCTTTTCATCTTGACGTTTTAAATGATCCACCAAAATCCCCCTTTTCTGAACGAATTACATCGATTCCCAATAGTTTTTTCTCATTTATTCAGAAAAAACGAAAATTCAGGTTGTAATTCTTTCGAACCTTCATGTTTTCAACTACATTCTAACATGACTTTCTATATCATAAAAGAAAAAAAAGACCGAAAATCGGTCTTTTCTTTCTTCTATTATAAAGTCAGACTACATACCTTTTATCTTTCGATATAAAGCTATTATGCGACTTTATAATTTTTCATGTCTAACGGCAAGTTATAGTCTCTTCCTTCGCCGCATAAACAGCACGTGCTCCACCAATTAGTTTTCCACGTGTCGTTGCCATCGTTACATGCGCACTTCCAATTTCCTTCACACCTGTACGAACCGGAACAGCTACATGCTTTAAATGCATACCAATAAATGTATCACCAATATCCATTCCTGCATCTGCTTTAATAAACTCAATTACTACCGGATCTTTCAAATTGTGATACGCATATGTTGCTAATGCACCACCTGCTGATCTAACAGGCGTAACTGTTACAATTTCAAATTGATATTTCATCGCCAACTCTCTCTCAACTACTAAAGCACGGTTTAAATGCTCGCAACATTGAAACGCCAACTCAATACCTGTTTGTTCTTGAAATTGTTTTAACTCAGAAAAAATCGCCTCTGCTACTTCCATCGTTCCTGATGTCCCAATTCTTTCTCCTAGCACTTCGCTCGTGCTACACCCCACTACAAAAATTTGTCCACTTTGTAATGAAGCTTGTTCTTGGAAATCAGCAAGCGAAATTTGTAACTGTTCTCTTACCTTTACGATTTCTGTCATTACGCCTCTTCCTTTCACAGGTTGGTTCACCAAATTATATTTCATACTACTTCTAGTTAGAATCTATTACTTTGTTTCGTATGTTTTAATTTTCCCTACGCGGTTTTCGTGACGACCACCTTCATAGTCAGTTGTTAACCAAATTTTTGCGATGTCACGTGCTAGACCTGCACCAATTACACGCTCGCCCATTGCTAACATGTTCGTATCATTATGCTCTCTCGTTGCTTTCGCACTGAAAGTATCATGAACTAATGCACAACGAATACCATTTACTTTGTTTGCTGCAATTGACATACCGATGCCTGTCCCACAAACTAAAATACCACGATCTACCTCGCCATTCGCTACCATTTCCGCTGCTGGAAACGCAAAATCAGGGTAATCAACAGAACCAGCTTCACATTCACAACCTAAATCAATATATTCAATATTTAACTCTTCTAATAAACTTACAAGTTCTTTACGGATATTCATACCGCCGTGATCAGATGCTACTACTACTTTCATTTTTACCCCTCCAAAGTTTCAATCAATTATCTTCATTTCTCACTCGTTACCTTAACGGAACGAAGTAATCTCCAATATCGTATTATACACGAAACATCAACCTTCTGAATGTTTTTTCAGTAAAGTTTGTACAAGTTTTTCCATCTCTTCTAACGTTTCTTTATAAATAGAAAGTGAACCGCCAAATGGATCTGAAATATCCTTACTTATCCCCTCAGTTACTCCATATAATGTATCCACTTTCTTTTCAACACTCGGATAATGCCCAAGTACAATTTGCTTATGGTTTTCCGTCATTGTTACTACAATATCTGCCCAATCAATCAAAGCTTCATTTATCTGTTGCGAAGCATGATCGATTGTAATTCCCTTTTCAGCTAAAGCTTCCTTTGCATATATCGACGCATCACTTCCAGGATAGGCGAAAACACCAGCAGATTGCACTTCAAACTTCCCTTCTCCATGATGACGAAGTAACGCCTCAGCCATCGGGCTACGGCATGTATTTCCAGTGCAAACAAATAACACTCGTTCCATCCAAACCCACCCCTTTTCTTCTTTTTCCTATCTTTCATCATAACGTACATAAGAATAGAACAAAAGAAATGTGAATATACGAAAGGCGCATTTCTCTTATATTTTTTCTAAGAAAAATGCGCCTTATCCACATATATGTGAAACCCTATTTCCAAGTGCCTAGAGTATTTTAACATACATAGCAAGCGTACTACAAAACAAAAGAAGGAATCCATTTCATATGAAACGGATTCCTCTTATACAATAATTATTTCATTGTAACTTTCATTACTTCTGTTGAACCTTTTGTAGCTGTTACGCCTACAGTTGTTTTAATAGACTCAGCTGCATCTGTGTTTGTAATAACGATTGGAGTAATTGTACTTTTCGCTTTTTCACGGATTAATTCTAAGTCGAATGAGATTAATTTATCTCCAGCTTTTACAGCTTGGCCTTCAGAAACGTGAGCTTCGAAACCTTCGCCTTCCATTTTTACAGTTTCTAATCCAACGTGGATTAAAATTTCTGTACCGTTTTTCGCTTTAATTCCTACAGCATGTTTTGTGTGGAATAATTGTACGATTTCACCATCAACTGGAGATACAACTAGACCTTCAGTAGGATCGATTGCAACACCTTCACCCATCATACGACCAGCGAATACTGGATCTGGTACTTCTTCAATATTTTTCACTGCTCCAGTTAATGGAGCTACGATTGTTTCTTCATTTGTTTTTGAACCAAAACCGAATAATTTTTTAAACATAGGATAGTCCTCCTCATAATTTACCTAAAAGTTTATAGGGCAATCCCTAGTAAAACTCGGGATACATGTAAGACTTCATACTTCGAATATTATACTGTAAAAACGCTTTCGAAATAAATTACGTCATTACTAATAGACTCTTATTGTAGCTCTTTGCAAAATTCCAGTCAATTCTGATTGTCTGAATAACAATAAGAAGTTAACTTCTACTTATATTTTCTCTTTTTTTACCCGACTTGTCTAGAGGTCTTTACTACATTTTGCTTTTTGTCGCTAATTTGTAAAATTATTTTCAAACTTTTTTCGAAACCTACTTGACTAAAGTAAGTAACTATTTTATTATTACTTACATAAGATAAGTTAATAACTTTTAGGAGGGTTTTTGAAATGATGGATATCGGTCTTCTTATTATTCGTCTTATTATAGGTATTACATTCATGGGTCATGGTGCTCAAAAACTATTTGGTTGGTTCGGCGGTTACGGTTTAAAAGGAACAGGCGGCTGGATGGAGTCAATCGGTTTACGTCCTGGTGTATTCATGGCATTTATGGCTGGCGCAACTGAATTATTAGGTGGCTTCTTATTCGCATCAGGTATTTTCACTGCAATTGGTTCATTATTTATCGTTGGAACAATGTTAATGGCAATCTTCACTGTTCACGGAAAAAATGGTTACTGGGTAACACAAAACGGATATGAATACAATTTAATGTTAATCGCTGTTGCTGTCGGAGTAGCTTTAATCGGACCTGGGGCATACGTTTTATTATAATTTTTATCTTGAATTCGAGATTATTTAGACGGAACTTACTTCGATCACAATGAAGTAAGTTCTTTTTATGTAATAAAAATATTATTTTCAGCAGGAGTTTTCCACTAACATCTTGTAAACAAACAATAAGTCGTCATATTTAGAAAGGGGATTTTACGCATGTTATCCATTAATCCAAATGAACAAACGGAAAAAGAGAATTACAAATTATTAACGGGAAGTATCATTCCACGCCCTGTCGCATTCGTTACTTCTGTAACAAAAGACGGCGTATTAAACGGAGCACCGTATAGCTATTTCAATATTGTCGCTGCTAATCCACCACTTATCTCAGTTTCTGTACAACGAAAAGCAGGAACACCGAAAGATACTTCTCGAAACGCAATCGAAAAGGGTGAGTTTGTCGTACATATTTCTGATGAATCTTACGTAGAAGCAATTAACGAAACAGCGGCTAACCTCCCGCCAAATGAAAGCGAAATTGAACTAGCAAAACTAACACCAATTGAAAGTGATGTTATCTCCGTTCCAGGTGTAAAAGAAGCAAATATTCGAATGGAGTGCGTACTAGAACGCGCAATCCCTCTTGGCGGAACAGAAGACTCACCAGCTTGCGATCTACTAATCGGACGCGTCGTTCGTTTCCACGTCGCAGAACACCTATACGAAAACGGCCGCATTCATGCAGAAGGACTAAAACCAGTAAGCCGTCTAGCAGGACACAACTACGCAAAACTAGGAGAACAATTTGAATTGGTAAGGCCTATCTAAAAGTGGAAGTGGCCCGCTTAGCTCTGACCGGCTAAGGTTCTCTCGCACAAAAGGTGCTTTTTACCTTTCGTGCGGGAGGTTGTTAGATGCGAAGAGCTAGTCGCTGGAACCGGATATATCTAAAAGCGGAGGCGGCTCGTTCAGAATCGCAGGGCATTGGAGCTCTCGACCTTGAAGTGCTTTTTGCTTCGAGCGAGAGAGCGAATGTAACTCAATTACTTCCATCACTCAAACATAAAATCCCCTGCTATTTAGCAAGGGATTTTATCATTGTAATTCTTCCTTTTTTTCCTCTAAAGTAGATACTTTCTCTTTTTTCGGTTTCCCAAGCTTAATTACTAAGAAATATAGGGAAAGCAATGTAATAAGAAAAACGATTATAAACGGATACGGAGAATAAAAGGCACGCGCTGCCTCCGTTTTTCCCGCAACAAACTTCAATGACTCAATATCTAAAAACTCAGCAAACATTTGTACACCGAGCATACTAAACCAAAAAACAAAAAAACTAATAATAATACCAAAAACTTGCTTCAATCTCGTCATTCATCTCATCCTTTCTATATCTATAATTTTTTAGCGCAATCAGTATAGTATAAATAAAACTATGCACAGAAAGGAGCTATCTTACCATTCGCGAATTAACTTCATCCAACCTAAAATTGAAATTTGCAAAATAATACCCCAAATAACAAGCCGTATTAACCACCTAGGGAAAAAAGTTAAAAATCGAATATACCATTCCAATAATTTATTCATAACTCCCTCCTATTTAAAATTATATAGGAAAAAGGAGATATAATCCAAATCCAACGAGAATGATACCACCTACTATCTCGCCATATGTGCCGAGCATATCTTTTGCATGTCTACCAATTAATAAACCAATCCACGCTAATAACATACTAACAAATCCAAAAAGTAATATCGTAATAATTGTCTGCGCCCCGTAAATACCAAGACTAAGGCCTACTGAAAAACTATCTATACTAACGCCAAATGCAAATACGAATAAACTAATTCCAATAGGGGCCGTTCTAGTCTCTTCATTCTCCAAAATAGATGAATACACAATATAGAATCCTAGTCCAATTAATAAAATAGCACCTGCAAAATGTGCAATGTCTCCATACTGTTCTGATAAAAAACGACCTAATACCATCCCTATAAATGGCATGATAATATGAAATATCCCTATAGTCATACCGATATACAGGATTTGTCTTAACTTTAAGGTCATCATCCCCATACCAAGACTCACCGAGAACGCATCCATCCCTAAAGCGAATGCCATAATTATTAAAGGTATTAGCTGTTCAAACGTCATTCATGTCCCTCCTCGGACGTGCTACTTCAAAATATGCTTATCCGAGGAGAAATATTCGGTTTGCTAATCGTACCTTACGATTCAGTAATAACCTGATGGCCTGCCGCTTTCGTTAAGCGATTCATAATGGCATTCCCTATTCCTTCATTCGGGAATGATTCACTAAAAATAACATCCACTTCACTTGCATCAAACGTTCTAAGTACATCATATAATTTAGTCGCAACGCTAGCTAAATCGCTTCGAACACCACAAGATAATACAACATCCGCGCTATATACATGCTGATATTCTTCCGTCGTTAATACACCTACTTTAAATCCTTCTTCCTTTTTCTTATCCACAATAAGCTGAATAAATTCACGTGAGCCCTCAACAATACTAAGCGGCGCTTTCGGTGCATAATGTGTATATTTCATTCCAGGTGATTTCGGTTTTTCCTTCTCATCCTTTAAAGCCGGATCTAAAGAAACAGTACCGATTACCGCTTCTAATTGTTCTTTCGTAATCCCACCTGGGCGTAATATCGTTGGAACCTCGCTCGTACAATCAATTACAGTCGATTCAACACCTACTCCCGTCGCACCACCATCTACAATACCTGCAATTTTCTCATTTAAATCTTCATATACGTGAGAAGCTAGTGTCGGACTTGGGCGCCCAGAGCGATTCGCACTCGGTGCTGCAACAGGCACATTTGCCTCTTCAATAAGAGCAAGCGCTACTGGATGATCAGGCATTCTTACTCCAACCGTATTAAGTCCTGCCGTCACCTTCTCTGAAATCCCTTCTTTTCTAGGTAAAATAATTGTTAACGGGCCTGGCCAAAAATGCTCCATTAACTTCTCTGCAACTGGCGGGATTTCTTTCACAATCCCATCTAACTGTGATTTTGTACCGATGTGGACAATAAGTGGATTATCACTCGGTCTTCCTTTCGCTTCAAAAATTTTCGCGATTGCTTCATCATTCATCGCGTTTGCACCTAGTCCATATACCGTTTCTGTAGGGAAGGCAATCGCCTCATTTTCCCTTAATAATTTTGCTGCTTCTTGTAACTGTGGATAATATTTTTTTCTTTCCACAACATTATCCACAACCCACATATTTGTATGCATTTTTTCCCACGTCCTTTTCTACCCTGAAATACTTGTCTATTTTTAGTTTACTATGAGATTTATCCAAAAGACAAACAAGGTTTATCCACAAAATGTGGATAAACCTAATTAATCCGTGGATAACTTTGTGAATAGCTGACAATTTAGTATTATTGCATTTGGCTCTTTTATATTTTTACAAAAGTGTTCTAACTGTCGAATTCCCTCTGGTACGTTTTCTTTCTCTATAGTAACAAAGTCAAAAAACTGAAAGATTGTTATAGATTGTGGATGATTTGTTAGTAAGTACAATTGTCGAATATTTTTTTCGTTCATATACTGCAAAAACATTTCAAAAAAATATAAGAAAGTCTGTTTATCCACATTAGGTGTGAATAAACAAGAACGAATCAGTGCGTGTTCTTCACTTTGTTCATATCCGATGACAGCCCGTATTTCTTCCGCCTCTTCCAAAATCATAAATTGCGCGTACAACTCATTTATTTTATCATCTTTTTTATTAGCTTGTCCGAAAAAAGAATGCAATCTTTCCACATCTGTTTTCGTAGCAAAATATACTTTCTTCATAGTAAATCCCTCCTCTTTGTTATATATGAGAAGGGACCTACTAATAGTACTATTTAGAGAATAAAGATGTAAAAGCTTCTACAATAAATAACTTAACTTCTGGCTTTTCTTCTTCCTCCTCTACTTTTACATACTCATTTTGTTTTTCTTGCTTTTGTTCCACAGGTTTCTCCACTTTTTCCACAGCTTTTGTTTCTTCTTTACTTACAGGTTGTTCTTCTACTTTTGTTTCATTTTTTACTACTTTCTTTTCAGACGCTGTTACTTTTTTTGCGACTTCCTGCTTTACAGCTTTCTTTTCTTTCACCTCATCCTCTTTTTTCTCTTCTGTATTTACTACTTCTTCATCATCTATTTTTTTTACTTGCTCCTCTTCAGGAGATTCAGCCTTCACAACATGTTCTTCTTTCCTTACAGCTGTACCACTTGAAAAATCTAAGAAACACATCGGTGGAAATAATACACACCACCAGTTTGCCCCTTCCCCTTCCCCAATTGTAATCAATACCGCCTCATATTCCCCTGCTGGATAAATAAAATTACCATATACCTTTGTAGGGAACTTTACATTCTTACTAAATTTCACTTGAAATGAATCTTTACTTCCTTCTTTTTTCAACGTATTTGCCACTGTTTTTTCGATTTCTGGAATATGACTTTGAATGACTTTACGTGCCTCTTCAAATGAAGTTAAATCTGCTACCCATCCATCAATTTGTGCTTTTACTTCATCACGCACTTTGCGCTTTAAAGCCTGATCTTTATCTGAATCACTATTTGCTAAAATCCGTAATCGAACGGCCTCTTTCGGAATAACTGAAGGCCCTTTCGCATCAGCTTTCATATATCCAAACTGCACAAGCAACTGTGCACCAATTAATAATAGAAGAAGATAAGCAATAACTTGTTTTTTCATTTCCTCCACCGTCCCTTCTACAAACAGTGTGGACAGACTTTCATCTTTCTAAACTATTAAATTCAAAATCTATATAAATTTTTCCACAAAAAAATAGAGTAAGGTGTGAACCTTACTCCATCTCTGCAAATACCATACGATCTTTTCCATTAATATCAAAAACAACCTCAACATGAGCATGTGGAAAAGCTTGTTGTAACAACCCTTTTACATCCTCACCTTGCCCTACTCCAATTTCAAATGCCACAATTGCTTTCTTCTTCAACACATTCGGCAACTCTTCCATAAAACGGCGATAGAAATCTAATCCGTCTTCACCGCCAACAAGTGCTCTCTTTGGCTCATGCTCTTTCACCACAGGAGAAAGGCCACGCCAATCCTCTTCCGGTATATATGGAGGGTTTGAAACAACAACATCTAACTTTTGACCTGTTTTATAAAATGGTGACAATAAATCACCATGATAGAACGTTACTTCTGCGCCCAAAGTTTTTGCATTTTCTTTTGCAACTTCAATCGACTCTTGTGCAATATCTACCGTATACACATGAAGATTTTTATTTTCTAAAGCAAGCGTAATAGAAATCGCTCCACTACCTGTACCAATGTCCGCCACATGTAGTTTCTCATCGCCAAAATGACGCTCGATTCTTTCTAACACTCCCACTATAAGCTCTTCTGTTTCCGGTCTGGGTATTAATACTTCTTCATTCACAAAGAACGACCGTCCATAAAACATTTCATAACCAATCATATATTGAATAGGAATACCTTCTACATGCTTGTGAATAAACTCCGTAAAACTCGTTTCTTGTTCCACAGTTATTTCTTCACGCATATTCATGAGCATTCCGGTTCTGTTCGTCTTTAATACATGACAAAGGACAAGTTCTCCCGCATTTTCATCTCGTCCATTTTCCTGTAAAAAAGAAGAAGCCCATTTCAGGGCTTCATAGACACGCATTACTCAGCTGCCTCCATCTTTTGAGCCTGATCTTCCATCACTAAGGCATTGATGAAATCATCTAACTTACCTTGTAAGATTTGATCTAGCTTTTGAATCGTTAAACCGATTCGATGGTCTGTAACGCGGTTTTGCGGGAAATTATACGTACGAATACGCTCTGAACGATCACCCGTACCAACAGCTTGTTTACGGTTTTGATCATACTCAGCTTGCGCTTCTTGTCTAAACTTATCATAAACACGTGCGCGTAATACTTTCATCGCTTTTTCTTTATTCTTGATTTGTGATTTCTCATCCTGACACGATACAACTACACCAGTCGGTAAATGCGTTAAACGTACCGCTGACATCGTTGTATTAACACTTTGTCCACCAGGACCACTAGAAGCAAACGTATCAACACGAACATCTTTTTCATGAATACTAATTTCTACTTCTTCTGCCTCTGGTAATACAGCTACAGTTGCTGTAGATGTATGAATACGTCCACCAGATTCCGTTTCAGGAACACGTTGTACACGGTGAGCACCATTCTCGAATTTCAGCTTCGCGAACGCACCTTTACCGTTAATCATAAAGATAATCTCTTTATATCCACCTAACTCTGTATAGCTCGCTTCGATAATTTCAGTTTTCCAACCTTGTACCTCAGCATAACGGCTATACATACGATATAAATCACCAGCAAATAAAGCGGCCTCGTCACCACCAGCAGCACCACGAACCTCAACGATAACGTTTTTATCATCATTAGGGTCTTTTGGAACAAGTAAAATTTTCAGACGCTCTGACAATTCTTTATCTTGCCCTTCTAATTCAGAAACCTCTTCTTTTACCATGTCACGCATATCAGCGTCTAACTTATCTTCTAACATTGCTTTTGCATCTCTTAATTGCTCACGAACATCTTTATACTCACGGTACACCTCTACCGTTTCCTGCATATCAGATTGTTCCTTTGAATACTCACGAAGCTTATTCGTATCGCTAATAACCTCTGGATCACTTAACAATTCATTTAACTTCTCATAACGATCTTCTACAGCCTGCAAACGATCTAACACACCATTCACCTCTACATCCTAGTATCTAATACAAATAGTATATGGTACTTAATCAAAAAAACGCAAATTATATTTAAAAGCGTAAGCGGCTTGCTCAGAATCGCAGGACATTGGAACTCTCGACCTTGAAGCGCTCTTTGCTTCGAGCGAGAGAGTGAAATGGCCGGAGATTCTAGCCGCTGGAGCTAGATAATATTTAAAAGCGCAAGCGGCTCGCTCAGCTCTGACTGCCTAAAGTTCTTAGCTGTACAAAGAGCCGGCCACCAATCTTCATCTATTTTCGAAAAAAACCCGCTCTACATAGCGAGTTTCATTTATCTTTGTTTTGTAGGTACTGCATGACAATGACGACAACGTGGTTCATACGATTCTGAAGCCCCAACTAAAATAATTGGATCATCAAATGTCGCTGGTTCTCCATCGATTAAACGTTGCGTACGACTTGCAGGAGATCCGCATGCAGAACACACTGCCTGCAACTTAGTTACATGTTCAGCAATCGCCATCAGCTGAGGAACTTGTCCAAATGGTAGACCACGGAAATCTTGGTCTAATCCAGCTACAATGACACGATAGCCACGATTTGCCAATACTTGCACCACTTCCACAATGTCCCCATCAAAAAATTGTACCTCATCGATTGCAATAACATCCATTTCTTCTGCTACATGGTTAAATATATCTTTTGAAGCTGAAACAGGAACTGCTTTAACCTTTAATCCATTATGTGATACAACATCTTCTTCACTATAACGATTATCAATACATGGTTTAAATACAATCGCATGTTGTTTCGCAATTTGCGTACGTCGTATACGGCGGATGAGCTCTTCTGATTTTCCAGAAAACATACTCCCGCAAATCACTTCAATCCAACCATTTTGATTCATTAAGTACATTGAGCTCTCCTTTCATCTACTTTCCTAATCCAAAGTAGGGTAAAGGTTTAATATTTTTGCAAAAAAAACAGACAAGCGAATACATACACTTGCCTGTTTTATGTTCTTTATTACTTGATACCGTATTTCTTATTGAAGCGGTCAACACGTCCGTCTGCAGTAGCAAACTTCTGACGTCCAGTGTAGAATGGGTGAGAATCAGAACTGATCTCAATTTTTAGTAATGGATAAGTGTTACCATCTTCCCACTCAACAGTTTCGCTAGAGCCTTTAGTAGACCCGCTTAAGAATTTGAAGCCTGTGTTCGTGTCCATAAATACAACTTTATTGTAATTTGGATGGATTCCTGCTTTCATTCTTTTCATCTCCTTCCGCCCTGAATCATTTTCGAAACAGAGTTTTTCATCTTCAGCTGCTTGCACAACTATATTGATGAAACACATATGATGAAATTATAACAAGGCTAACTCCATTTTGCAACTACCTGTTTTTGTCTTTTTAAAATTTAAAAGCGCAACCGGCTCGTTCAGAATCCGGGACACTTCAAACTCTCGACCCAAATATAATTTTTATCTCAAAAAATAAAATTTTTCCCATATATTACTCTCTCTAATATTCCCTTAAAAAACATAAAAAACTCGCTTACTACGAAATAAGCGAGTCTCAATCTTTTCCCTTTACTTAGTTGTTACATATCTTTTTGAGTCTGCAACAATGTTTTGTAAAAATTCTTCATTTGTCTTTGTTTGACGAAGTTTACGTAAGAAACCTTCGACAAAGTCTGGTGTATCACGCATTGTTTTACGAATACCCCATAGCTTGTCTAAATGTTCTTTCGGAATTAATAGATCTTCTTTACGTGTACCAGAACGGCGAATATCAATTGCCGGGAAGATACGACGCTCAGCTAATGAACGATCTAAGTGAAGTTCCATATTTCCAGTTCCTTTAAATTCTTCGTAAATTACATCGTCCATACGAGATCCTGTATCAACAAGCGCTGTTGCTAAAATCGTTAAGCTACCGCCTTCTTCAATATTACGTGCAGCTCCAAAGAAACGCTTCGGTCTATGGAAGGCAGCTGGGTCGATACCACCCGATAATGTTCTACCACTTGGCGGAATAACAAGGTTGTAAGCTCGCGCTAAACGGGTAATACTATCCATTAAAATGATAACATCTTTTTTGTGCTCTACAAGACGCATTGCACGTTCTAACACAAGTTCTGCTACTTTAATATGATTTTCTGGCACTTCATCAAAAGTAGAGCTTACAACATCTCCTTTAACAGAACGTTCAATGTCTGTTACTTCCTCTGGACGCTCATCAATTAAAAGTACAATTAATTCAGCTTCCGGGTGATTTGTTGTAACACTGTGTGCGATTTCTTTTAATAGACTTGTTTTACCTGCCTTTGGAGGCGCGACAATTAAACCACGTTGTCCAAATCCAACTGGTGCGATTAAATCCATGATGCGTGTCGGTAACTTTTTCGGTTCCGTTTCCAATTTCATTTGGCGATCTGGGTATAATGGTGTTAATGCAGGGAAATGCACACGCTCTTTTGCTGACTCTGGATCATCTCCGTTTACAGCTTCAACTTGTAATAATCCAAAATAGCGTTCATTTTCTTTCGGAGGTCGTACTTTACCAGAAACCTTGTCTCCATTACGTAAATCGAAACGACGAATTTGCGAAGCTGAGATATAAATATCTTCTGAGCTTGGAGAATAGTTGATAGGACGTAGGAATCCAAATCCTTCTGATTGAATAATTTCTAATACGCCTTCCATGAAGAAGAAACCTTCTTTTTCTGCTCGAGCTTTTAGGATAGCGAAGATTAACTCTTTTTTCGTTAATTTGCTATAATACGAAATCTTAAATTCTTTCGCAAGCTCGTATAACTCTTTTAATTTCATGTTTTCTAATGCTGCAATTGACAAATTCATTCAGACACCACACTTTAACGTTATTCTCTTTTCACATGGGTAAAGGGAAAAAATACGGAAGGCAAATAATTAATAATGAAAGGCAATAAGTTCAAGTAGGGTAATATTCACTATTGTAACCCTTTTATCTAGTTTTAATCAATACGTTGAAACACAAATACAAGAAGCGAAGACAAGAAAATTTGTCTTCGCTTTTATTTAACCTAGTTCCAGTAGCTAGTATGGTCAGGAGCTACAATGCCCTGCGATTCTGAACGAGCCGCTTACGCCTTTTACTTAATCCAGTTCCAGCGGCTAGAATCTCCAGTCATTTCACTCTCTCGCTCGAAGCAAAAAGCGCTTCAAGGTCGAGAGTTCCAATGCCCTGCGATTCTGAACGAGCCGCTTGCACTTTTTATTTAATAACCAAGTTCGGTTTTTTATTCAAGCTATGACGTCCGTCTACGAAGCGTACTGTGCCTGATTTTGCACGCATAACAAGGGATTGTGTTGTTCCTACGCTACCTTTAAATTGAACGCCGCGTAATAGTTCTCCGTCTGTTACGCCTGTTGCCGCAAAGATTGCATCGTCACCTTTTACTAAGTCTTCCATGCGAAGGATACGATTTATATCTTCAATACCCATTTTTTTACAACGAGCTAATTCAGCTTCATTTTGAGGCAGAAGCTTTCCGTGGATTTCTCCACCTAAACATTTTAATGCAACTGCTGCTAATACACCCTCAGGTGCTCCACCAGAGCCGAATAAAATATCTACACCTGTGCGATCAAATGCAGTGTTAATTGCTCCAGCCACATCGCCATCGTTAATTAATTTAATACGAGCACCAGCTTTACGAATTTCTTCGATAATCGCTTGATGACGTGGACGGTTTAAAACTGTCGCTACAACATCTTCAATATCTTTATTTTTCGCTTTCGCAACCGCACGTAAGTTATCGATAATAGGCGCATCAATATCGACCGCCCCAACCGCTTCTGGGCCAACCGCGATTTTATCCATGTACATGTCAGGAGCATGTAACAAATTACCATGATCTGCAATTGCAATAACAGCAAGAGCATTCCATCCACCAGCTGCTACGATGTTTGTCCCTTCTAAAGGATCAACCGCAACGTCTACACGTGGTCCATATCCTGTACCTAATTTCTCTCCGATATACAGCATTGGTGCTTCGTCCATCTCGCCTTCACCAATTACAACTGTACCTTTCATCGGGATTGTATCAAATACATCACGCATAGCTGATGTTGCTGCACCGTCTGCCTCATCCTTTTTCCCGCGCCCCATCCAACGCGCTGATGATAATGCTGCAGCCTCTGTTACACGTACTAACTCCATAGATAAACTTCTTTCCACGATAATCCCTCTCCTTTAAGTCTTTATATTTCTGCCGTATTTTGTGAACCGTGTTTCTCTACAAAGTATACTTCCGCAAGTAGTGATGCTTCGCTTCCCCCTTGCGGAAGTATCACTTATGCGTTCTTCATCTCTTCAATTTCTTGGTTTGTCATTTGTTCTCGCCAAATATTTGCGCCAAGACCTTTAAGCTTGTCTACTATATTTTCATAACCTCGATCAATATGCTCAAGTCCGGTTACTTCTGTAATTCCATCCGCCATTAACCCTGCAATAACAAGAGCCGCTCCAGCTCGCAAATCACTTGCTTTCACTTTTGCACCTTGCAATAAAACAGGACCAGTTACAATTGCCGAACGACCTTCCACTTTAATTTGTGCATTCATACGACGTAATTCATCAATGTGTTTAAAGCGTGCGCCGTAAATCGTATCCGTTACAACACCCGTTCCGTGCGCCTTTGTTAAAAGCGTTGTAAATGGTTGTTGTAAATCTGTTGGGAATCCTGGATATACAAGCGTTTTTATATCAACTACTTTTAACCTTCTATTACCGTTCACTGTAATTTGGTCATCGTTCGTTTCAACTTGGACACCAGCTTCTCTTAACTTCGCTGTAACTGACTCTAAATGCTGAGGAATCACATTATCAACCGTTATTTCTCCTCCTGATGCAGCTCCTAAAATCATATACGTACCCGCTTCAATACGATCCGGAATGATCGTATGGTGACAACCGTGCAGTGAATCCACACCATCAATTCGGATTACATCTGTGCCCGCACCTTTAATGCGTGCACCCATGCTTGTTAACAATGTAGCTACATCAATAATCTCTGGTTCTTTCGCTGCGTTTTCAATAACAGTTCTACCTTTCGCTCGCACAGCTGCTAGCATAATATTAATTGTAGCTCCTACACTAACAACATCTAAATAAATACGTGCCCCGCGCAATTCATCTGCTCTTAAATAAATCGCACCCTGTTCATTCGTAACATGTGCACCTAACGCTTCAAATCCTTTAATATGCTGATCAATAGGCCTCGGTCCTAAATGACATCCACCTGGAAGCCCAATAACAGCTTTTTTAAAACGGCCAAGCATCGCACCCATTAAATAATAAGAAGCACGCAATTTTTTCACTTTTCCATTCGGTAAAGGCATTGCAACCATGTTAGAAGGATCGACTATCATCTCTTCCTCCTGTCCATAAGCTACTCTTCCTCCAATCTCCTCTAGCAAGTCTCCTAACATTTTCACGTCCGAAATATTAGGGACACCACCAATAGTTACTGGAGTATCTGCTAAAATTGTCGCTGGAATTAGTGCAACGGCGCTGTTCTTTGCACCACTCACTCGAATTGTTCCATTTAAAGCTCTTCCGCCTTCAATTAGCAATTTTTCCATATTGAGCTCCCTTCTTGTGAATGTATTTACTTTCTATATCCTTATAGAAAGCTCCCCTTAAGAATCTCAATCACTCTTTCCACCCTAACACTCAATAAATAGGAAACCATTATCTTCATTTCTCCCGTAGTACGAATAGATAAAGATTAACTATTCATCGAATTTACATTATCAATTTAGATACATTATCACATTTATTAATAGGACTATGCACATTATTTTCTATTTCAAAAACAAAATGATAAAAATCTTTCGACTTGTTCACGCTTTCATTATACAACGAAAGGAAACCGTCTAAAAGACTAGACGGTTTCCAAAACGGAATTTTATTCTTACGCTTTACCGTTAGAACCGAATTCACGCATTTTACCAGCAACAGTTGCTTTAATAGCGTCGCGGCCAGGTCCAATATATTTACGAGGATCGTAAACTTCTTGGTCTTTGCTTAATGCTTCACGAACAGCTTTTGTAAACTCAATTTGGTTCTCAGTGTTTACGTTAATTTTTGAAGTACCTAAAGAAATAGCTTTTACGATATCAGCAGTTGGGATACCAGTACCACCGTGTAATACTAAAGGTACGCCAGTGAAGTCACGAACTTGTTCCATTTCAGCGAATCCTAAGTTAGGCTCACCTTTGTAAGGACCGTGTACAGAACCTAAAGCTGGAGCTAGGCAATCGATACCTGTTGCTTCAACAAGGTGCTTACACTCTGCTGGATCAGCGTAAATTACGCCTTCAGCGATGATGTCGTCTTCTTGTCCGCCAACTGTTCCAAGCTCAGCTTCAACAGATACGTTACGAGCGTGTGCGTATTCTACTACTTTTTTAGTAGTTTCAACGTTTTCTTCGAATGGGTGGTGAGAAGCGTCGATCATTACAGATGTGAAACCTGCATCGATTGCTTCTTTACATTTTTCGAAGCTTGAACCATGGTCAAGGTGAATCGCTACAGGAACAGTGATGTTCATTTCTTCGATTAAAGCTTTAACCATAGCTACAACTGTTTTGAAACCAGTCATATGACGAGCTGCACCCTCAGATACACCTAGGATTACAGGAGACTTTTCTTCTTCCGCAGCAGCTAAGATAGCTTGAGTCCACTCTAAGTTGTTCATGTTGAATTGACCAACTGCGTATTTTCCTTCTAGTGCTGTGTTTAGCATTTCTTTCATAGAAACTAAAGGCATGGTGAATCCTCCTAAAAAACGTTTTTTGTATCCGATAAGTTCTTATCGCTGGTAGTATGACCAGAATAAGGTAAAATATGTATATTTACATACCGGACTTTTTTCTACACTCAATAGGATAACAACTTGTACTCAAAAACTCAACCGTATTCACCTGCTCAATAGTCCATGTAAACGCTTTTTTCCATATTTTTTATAAAAAATTCATTTTTTACGCCTCTACAGCAAGCTGTTCTCTCACCGCTTGACGAATCTCATCAATATCAAACGGTTTAGCAAAGTGCATTAAAGCTCCTAAATCTTTCGCTTCTTGGATCATATCAAGCTCTCCGTAAGCAGTCATTAAAATTACTTTAATACTCTCATCAATTTCCTTTACATGTTTTAAAATCTCTATACCATCCATACCTGGAATTTTCATATCTAACACTACTAAATCTGGATTATCTTTTTTCACGATATCTAAAGCTTGAAATCCATTCGCTGCTTGGAATGTCTGATAACCTTCTTTTTGGAACACTTCATGTAATAGCACACGAATGCCATATTGATCATCAACGATTAAAATTTTACCTTCCATAACTCCCAACCTTTCTGTGTAAATACAAGATTTAAAGCTTCTTATATCTTAACGATTAATTTTCGCTATTCTTTGGCAAATTCCTTCCTATTCTTTCTTATTTTACCGTTTCCTATTTTGTTATGCTACCCTTCGATTTCACCTTTCTAAAAAAATAAACTATAATGAAAGCCGGTAAACACGTACGAAAGGGAGTAACATTATGTTAAAAATTTTTTCAACTCAATTAAGTGGTTATTTCTCCAGAGTTTCTCAAAAAGAAGAAATGAATATAGAAGATAGCGCCCGTCTACTTGCTCAAGCATTAGTTGGCGACGGTTTCATTTATTTACATGGTACAAATGAAATGGAGGGCGTTGTCGCTGAAGCATTATTCGGTGCTGAGCCAATGAAGCAAGCAAAACGATTATTTGAAAATGGTAAAGAAGTAGAAGTAACTTCTGCAGACCGCGTACTTCTTATTAGCCGTTTTTCAACAGATGAAGAAGTTGTAGCAATGGCAAAAAAACTTCAAGCTGATGGACACTCTATTGTCGGCATCTCTGCTATTCAAGAAGGTACTGAATCCCTAGAACAATATACAGATGTACATATTGATACTAAGCTGTTAAAAGGCCTTATTCCAGACGATGAAGGCAATCGCTACGGATTCCCAAGTTTAATGATAGCTTTATTTGCATATCATGGGATCAAATTTACAATCGATGAAATGTTAAATGAATATTAAAAAAAAGCGCCCTATTTCAGGCGCTTTTTTTTATTACTTGCTCTCTTTATTCGTAATAGAAGCACTTACGAAGTCATGGAACAATGGTTGTGGACGGTTTGGACGAGATACAAGTTCTGGATGGAACTGTGCTGCCACGAACCAAGGGTGGTCTTTTAATTCAATGATTTCAACTAGACGACCGTCTGGGCTTGTACCAGAGAATACAAATCCTGCTTTTTCCATATCCGGACGGAATTGATTGTTGAACTCATAACGATGACGATGACGCTCATATACAACCGGCTCGTTGTAAGCATTGTAAGCATTTGTTTCTTCAGCAAGCTTACATGGGTATAGACCAAGACGAAGTGTGCCACCTAAGTCTTCTACATCTTTTTGTTCTGGTAATAAGTCAATGATTGCATAAGGTGTGTCAGGATTAATTTCAGAAGAGTTAGCTCCTTCTAATCCTAATACGTTACGTGCGAATTCGATTGATGCAAGTTGCATACCTAGGCAAATTCCTAAGAATGGAACTTTGTTTTCACGAGCATATTGAATTGCAACGATTTTACCTTCTACACCACGATCGCCGAATCCACCAGGTACAAGGATACCATCTGTGTCACCAACTAATTCTTGTACGTTCTCTGGTGTTACGTGCTCAGCGTTTACCCATTTCACTTCTACATCTGTGTCGAATGAATAACCCGCATGACGAAGTGCTTCTACAACAGAAATATATGCGTCTTGAAGCTCTACGTATTTACCAACAAGAGCAATTTTTGTTTTCTTAGAAAGGTTACGTACTTTATTAACTAGCGCAGTCCACTCTGTCATATCTGCAGCTGGATTGTCTAATTTTAAGTGATCGCAAACGATTTGGTCCATATTTTGCTCTTGAAGAGATAATGGAACCGCATATAAAGTATCTGCATCGCGTGCTTCGATAACTGCTTTTGTATCAATGTCACAGAATAATGCAAGCTTGTCTTTCATATCTTGAGAAACAGGCAATTCTGTACGAACAACGATAATATTTGGTTGAATACCTAAGCTGCGAAGCTCTTTAACGCTATGTTGCGTTGGTTTTGTTTTCATTTCACCCGCTGCTTTTAAGTACGGGATTAACGTACAGTGAATGTACATTACATTGTCACGACCGATGTCGCTCTTAATTTGACGGATTGCTTCTAAGAATGGTAGAGACTCGATGTCACCAACAGTTCCACCAATTTCTGTAATAACAACGTCCGCGTTTGTTTCGCGACCAGAACGGTATACACGCTCTTTAATTTCGTTAGTAATGTGAGGAATAACCTGAACTGTTCCTCCTAGGTATTCACCACGACGCTCTTTTTGAAGAACTGAAGAGTAAATTTTACCTGTTGTTACGTTGCTGTATTTGTTTAAGTTGATATCGATGAAACGCTCATAGTGACCAAGGTCTAAATCAGTTTCTGCACCATCATCTGTTACGAATACCTCACCGTGTTGGTATGGGCTCATAGTCCCTGGGTCTACGTTAATGTATGGATCAAACTTTTGAATCGTTACGTTTAAACCACGATTTTTTAAAAGTCTTCCAAGAGATGCTGCTGTAATACCTTTTCCTAAAGACGATACTACACCGCCTGTTACAAAAATATACTTAGTCATGAAAAAGCTCCCTCCTATTTTGCTGTTATATAATCACCGTTGCAAAGCGCAACGTATGTAGATAACACTGTATCCATCTTATTGTTAGACTCTTTTTATTTTCTAAACAAAAAACAAAAAAGAAAATTGCTCCCCTCATCACATAAAGTAATAAGTAGGGAGCAATTTTCTTTTATATTTACACTTTAAAAGTATTATCGTCCTTTTTTAAAGAGCCCAAAAATGATTCTACATGGACGATAATGAAAAGTCAAGAACTACAGTTCTTCCTCTTCTTCTTCTTCTTCAGCTTCATCGTACTCAAGTTCTTCTTCGGCGAAGTCATCGTCATCATCTTCATCTAAATCATCAAGATCATCGTCGTCTCCGTCTTCTTCTTCAAGAACCTTGTCCAAATCTTCTACCTCTTCTTCATTTGCGTCTGCATCGTCGAAGTCTTCATCTTCTTCGATGTAGTCGTCAAAACCGTCCTCTTCAACTTTACGTTTCTTCTTCGGTTTTGGCTGAGGTAAGATTTCTTCATCAATTTGCTCATATGGGTACCAGCTACGTAGTCCCCAACGATTTTCTCCTAAATTAATGAAACGTCCATCGATGTTTAAATCTGTATAAAATTGTGCGAGTTTCGCATTAACTTGCTCTTGAGATAGTCCCAGCACTTGAGCGATTTCTCGAACCAACTCGTTGAATGTCGTTGCTTGTCTTTTATCCCCTAAAACGCTATGTACAACTTCAATCATTGAACATTCTTTTAGCTCTTCTGGTGAATATTGCTTAAAATTCACTTATGCGGCACTTCCTTTCTTCAAATATAACCTTATATATAACGGTCTGCTTAAAAAAATCCATACTATTCATTATAAACAAAAGTCGCACAAATATGCTACAAAAAAAACGGGAAACTTTAATATGATAATAAAATTATAATTTGTCTATTCCTTATTTCGGAAACATATGCGCTCCTTGCAGTACATACCTAATTTGCATTTCTGTATATTCTTCAAGCGTATACAGTTTTTGCAGGGCCCAACGTCTAAATCCCCACATTTGTCCTTGTATGAAAATGTTATGTGCAAGAAGCTGTATCTCTTTTTTATTTAATGTAAATGTCCCATTTTCTGTACACTGCTCTAAAATATTCTCAAACATTCCGACCATTTGAAACTCTTTTTCTAATACATATGGGAGTGATTCTTTCGGTAAAAAACGTACCTCTTGATACATAATTAATACTTCTTCTTGCAATTCATCCATCACTTTAAAATAATTCTTTATCGCTATCTTTAAGCTTTCTATACTTCCCTTCTCTGTACACACTACTTCCTCTAATCTTTCTTTTACATGTTCATAAATACTATCACAAACTAAATATAAAACATCATCTTTTGTACGAATGTACTCATAAAGTGTTCCAATACTAAACCCAGCCGCCTTCGCAATCTCTCTCGTTGTTGTACGTGGGAACCCTTTTTGCTTAAACAATTGCACCGCACCTTTAATCATTTGTTCACGTCTTAACGCAACTAATTTTTCATCTTTCACGGACGCATGTACATTATGTTTAACCATCCCCTTCACCTCTCTCTATTATTTTTTGGAAGGAAAAAGCGTAGGAAAATACCTACGCCTTTGCTCCTACTTCGTTAACATACGAGAAATTACAAGCCTTTGAATCTCTTGTGTTCCCTCATATATTTGTGTAATCTTTGCATCGCGCATATAACGCTCTACTGGATAATCTTTCGTATAACCGTAACCACCAAATACT
>NZ_WIPE01000141.1:0-630 GCF_009760835.1 Bacillus sp. EE-W1
TAATTCCGGATAACGCTTGCCACCTACGTATTACCGCGGCTGCTGGCACGTAGTTAGCCGTGGCTTTCTGGTTAGGTACCGTCAAGGTGCCAGCTTATTCAACTAGCACTTGTTCTTCCCTAACAACAGAGTTTTACGACCCGAAAGCCTTCATCACTCACGCGGCGTTGCTCCGTCAGACTTTCGTCCATTGCGGAAGATTCCCTACTGCTGCCTCCCGTAGGAGTCTGGGCCGTGTCTCAGTCCCAGTGTGGCCGATCACCCTCTCAGGTCGGCTACGCATCGTTGCCTTGGTGAGCCGTTACCTCACCAACTAGCTAATGCGACGCGGGTCCATCCATAAGTGACAGCCGAAGCCGCCTTTCAATTTCGAACCATGCAGTTCAAAATATTATCCGGTATTAGCCCCGGTTTCCCGGAGTTATCCCAGTCTTATGGGCAGGTTACCCACGTGTTACTCACCCGTCCGCCGCTAACTTCTTGAGAGCAAGCTCTCAATCCATTCGCTCGACTTGCATGTATTAGGCACGCCGCCAGCGTTCATCCTGAGCCAGGATCAAACTCTCCAATAAAGTTAGTTTGTCTAGCATCTAAAAATAAAAATTGACGTTTCACGTTGTTTGTTTCGTT
>NZ_WIPE01000142.1:0-10129 GCF_009760835.1 Bacillus sp. EE-W1
GGTTCTCTGCTTGGTTATCCGCTCGGTTCTCTGCTTGGTTCGTTTCTATCATTTTCTCTATTCCCTCTATAAAATTTTTATAATCCAAATCTTTAGGATTATTATTATGTAGGTCTGTAATAAACTCTTTACACTCTTCCGTTCGTCCTAACTTTAGGAGTAAATTTGCTTTTTGAAGTATACCACTTTTAGCATTCTCATTTAATTCTATAGCCGTATTTATATATTCTAGCGCTTCTTTATATTCCCCTAGACCTTCCTTATTAAGGGATAGATAAGTATATGTTAGATAATTATTAGGTGCTATATTTAAATTTTCCTTTAACAATTCAATACTTTCTTTATGCTGACCTAGCCATGTATGTGCTGCTGCTTTTAAACTGTTAAAGTCAGCAATCCCCGAAACATCATTTTTATTATGATCAATATCAGCAAGAACTTGTTCGTATTTCCCATCGTTCATTTTTTTCCATAAACTATCGAGCAAAAGTTCGTATTTTTCATCTTCTTTAACAACTATATCAATATATCCATCTTCTGAAACCACAATAATCAACGTATTATTATTAATTTTTGTGTGTGATTTATTATATTTTATAGCAGAATTGTACCTCGCGCCCCTAGAACTATCTCCTAGTTCATTTGCTGGACCATCAAGAATTACTCCAATCCCATGAACATTTCCATCTAAATCTAAATATATAGCACCATCTATGCTTGAAATTTGATTAAGAACTAGATTTCTTTTACTTTCCACCATATCAATCAAATTAATTTTTTTTATTTTTACTGCTTGTTGAAAATTGCAAAGTCTATTTATCTCTTCTTCGGCCAAATCTTTTGTCCCGACAACTAACATTGTGCCGTGTTTCTGATAAGATGCTATTTGGACAATATTTATTAATTTATCGATATTAGATTCCGAGATATCAGAAAAAATTCGATTTAAAAAGTATCTTAATTTACCTTTTGGAAATTCTCTATCGCTTAACATTATCCGATTATCTCTAATTTTATAAATTAAACTTTCCTCATAATTCCAATTTACAATTTCTTGTTCCTCCGTAAATGAAGTTGTTTTTTTCTTAATAAATGATACTTCTTTAACATCATAGTGTAATTTACCATTGAAATGTATAAAAATTATTTTATCCTCTAATTTATGTTTAAATGCTTCCCCATAATCTTTAAAATGTCCTAAACCATAAATCCCTTCTTTATCCCCTACTGCAAAAATTACATCACTACACATTTCCATTATTTTCCTTATTTTTTTTATTTCTTTATAAGGTATAATCCCTTTAAAATCTATAACTAAATCGATATGTTCGCTAATATTTTGTTTATTGATTAATAACAGTTTAGCTTCTAATGAACCTCCTTCATATGGGCTGTTGGAAATTAAATCTAAATAAGATAAGATACCTTCATTATCAATTCCTTCTGAGTGAGATTCATTAATTCGCTTATCAATAAGTTCAAGTAAAAAATTATAAGCCCATTCAACTATTTTAGTCATTCCAAATCTATAATTAGTAGAATCTTTATTCGCATATAAATTCCATAGTTTATTAACGAAGAAATATATAATTGAAAACTCTTTGCTTATTTTTGTTTCTGAGCTATCTACTAAATCTTTAATTTTAATTAAATATCTTTTGTCCTCATATACTTTTATAAACTTAATAACATCATCGATAATTGGTTGTTTTTGTTGCAAAGGGTCATCTATTTCTGATATTTTTATTTCAGCATTTTTATTTATCACTTTAAAAAAAGTTTCAAACATTCCTTCTATTTCTTTTAACTGTCCATTTGTATAACCACTCATTATCCTTCTTCTCCTCTACATCCTCTTTAAAAGAAAGCTCCACTTCACATTAATTATAGTTTTTATATTTACTATTGTCTTTGCTTAATTATCCTGGCTTGTTAACTCAAATCCCCTTCTTTACTATCTTTATAATGATATACTAACACAAATATCCAATTGAAAATACGAGGTAGCGTCAGCATTTCGTTGGCGCTAACCTCAATGTAAACTCGTGTAATATTTCCGATGAAACGGCGAATCCCTTGCGAGAGTGAGGTTTACGGTGGTTTACGTATAATGAGAATAGTTACATTTATTTACGTATATATGAAACTCATAGGGAGCGGTACAATTCGCTACATTTCGGTAGTGATTTATGATAGGTTGCGAGTAGTGATCGTTATTATTCGTTGTACATCGATACATATGTGTAGTACTTCGTGTAGATCGGTAGGATTATCTGCGCATTCTCTTCGCTACATCAGCACGGCGCCATATAGAGAGAGTCGATCCGAAATCAAGGGGTTTTCATTCGCAGTAGATCCGCCCGACCTGATCGCCTCGACTAGCGTAAATATTTTCGAATTAAATTACGAAGCTACTACAAATCTCATAGCTTTGGAAGTCTAAGGATTTCGGCGCATACAAAAAAGACACCGATTTATTTTTTCGATGCCTCTCGTTGTTTCCGTGCATATCGTTCTAATGTCGATAATGAAATCCCCGTAACCTCTGCGGTTTTTTTCATCGAATAACTCATTTTCTCGCGAAGTTCTAACGCCTCTTTTAGTCGCTGCTCGTTAAACTTTTTGGGACGTCCTTCTTTAAAGTCGGGACGCTGCTTAGCGATCGCTTTTCCTTCCTGAGTACGTTCGACGATCATATCTCTTTCGAATTCGGCAAATGCAGCGAATACATTAAACATTAATTTACCTGCTGCGGTAGATCGATCGATCACGCCTAGATTTAATACGTGTACGATCACGCCCTTTTCGTATAGATCTGTTACGAGTTCAATCGCATCCTTTGTTGATCTTGCAAATCGGTCGAGTTTCGTTATTACAAGTGTATCGCCTTCGCTGATCTTCTCCATTAATTCGATGAACTGCGGACGATCTCTTGTTGTTCCTGTGAATTTCTCTTTATAAATGATATCGCATCCTGCATTATGTAGGGCGATCTCCTGCGTCTCTAGATCCTGCATTAATGTACTCACTCTTGCATATCCGTATTTCATAGTTTATCTTCTCCTTTTTGCCCTCTCCTTCGCCTTTACTTTTGAAGGTAAGTTATGAAGGTTTATTATGTAGCTATCTTATCACACGCTAAAAATACCGTCAATACTGTTAAGTTATGAAGGTGTTGCCTAATGCGTATTATGATCACGGACACGCCGCTACATATGACCACACCTACCAACCTGATCGAGATAGGGCGTACCTACCTGCCGATATCTGATCGACCACACCGCCGTATCATTTGACCAATAGCCCGATACCTATTCGTGATACCCCGATACTATTACCCCGATATGACCTGCCGTATATAAGTACGCTCATACAGGCTCACACAGGCGCTTGTATGCCTCGTCTAATGCTTTATTGTATTCGAATAGCCTACAAACTATCAGAGAGGCTCACAGACACCTTGCAACGTACGCTATGCATTACCACTACATCAGCGCATGGCATACGACTACACCACGGCGTACCACATAACTATCTATCATATCGTATGGATCGCAGCAGCAGCGGATCAAGATCGTTCTTGTTCATTGTCTTCTTTAATCGATGCGATTGAATTCGTTTAAAGAATTGTTATTGATCTTCTTCTTCGTTCTCTTCTTCGAACTGATTAAAGTCTGCGATTGATTTCGATTGATCTTCTTCTTCGATTGAGTTTCGTTTGTTGTTCGTTGTTCTTTCTTCTTCGCATCGAATCGAATTAAAGTTCGTGATCAACTTTCGTTTGTTGTTTCTTCTTCGTAATTCTTTTCGTGAATAAATTAAAGTTCTAAACTTCGAAACTTCTTTTGATCGTCTTCTCGCTTCGTTTCTGAGCTTTTAAAAAGTCGGACATGTCGCAGCATCCCAAAACGAAAAAAAAGCGCCAACCTCCCAACGTACCCCCCGCAGCCCGTTCAGCAGTGGTCTAGAAATAGCGCACACCATTTTTAACTCAGGGCGTAAAAGTAACGGGACACGATGTCACGACACTTCCATCAGCAGCGAAGCCCGATCGATCCTAGTCCGTGACATCGCGTCACACAGTAAATTTAGTAGATTTTACCCGATCCGCTAAAAGTTGGCGCCTATGTTTTCGAAGACGTTGACGCAGTCCGATCGAGTAAATGGACATGATGTCGACTTACTTTCAAACGAAGCCCAAATTTAGATGTTAAAAAGTTTTTATTGGCTAAATATCGATCGATCTCACGAAGTTACCCAACCCCTTGATAATTTAAACGATCACCACTCGATAAAAATTCGCGCATATATTTTTTAACTCAGGTAGTCGAGTTTCTTCCATTATAGGCGAGATCAGTTAACACACGTAGTCGATATAAATTTTCGCATCAGTTGCCCAAACGATCAGGATCAACGCGTTTATGTACGTAAGGGCAGCGGATCAATAAAAAGTTTCGCTAGATTGACCGAAACGACCGTGATCAATGTCTCTATATTAACGTAAGCAATTACGGCAGTATGAACGAGGCGACGGGCGGATATTATTTAAACGTCTTTCACGCCCTATCCTATGCGTAATAGAAGAACAAAAAAGAACGTAGTTATATTCTCTAGTTAAAATAACTCTAGTTCTTGTAAATCTAGTTGACCTGTAGCGAACCGCCTATGAGAAACGCAGTTTACTTCATATGAGAAACGCAGTTGACCGCCGACTCATACGCAGTTCATTGCCTCATACGCAGTTTATCGCTCAATAGAAAGGGAGAGATCAGGTAATGAAAACAGAAAATCTAGTCCAACAAGTAGAAGAAACGTTACAAGAAATCACGAATCACGAAAACTACGACAAGTCAGCAGCGGAGATCCAAAAGGATCAGATCGATCAGCCGATGTTTGACAAGTCTATCACACCGAAAGAAAACGATCATACGCTAGACTTCATTAAAATGCCGACCAATCTGCGCTATTACTCATATATGCAGGACTACGGCATAACAGAAAGCGCGCTGATCCTATATCAAATCATTATCGATTTTTTCAACGCGAAAGAAAAGAGAGCATACCCGTCACAATATCGGCTTGCAATGGAAACGGGAAAATCTGTAAGAACGATCAACCACAATATAAAAATTCTGCAAAACGTCGGTCTAGTCGCAGTAAAGCGTCGCGGGATCGGACGCAGTAACGAGTATATTCCATTATTACCGCTAACATTCGATGAATTACTCAAACGATTCCCGAAAGCCGAGGAACGTTACTACAAACACGCGCTAGCAGTCGAGAAGATCCGCAAGAATGACGAAGAAAAGAAGAGTGAGATCATGCAGCGCATTGAAAAACGTAAGGCAAAGGATCAGGCTGCGAAGAAAACCGGCAGCAGTGACGATATAGAAAGCATGAGTTTCTAGAAAGCGAGGTTTCGCGATGTACATCGAAATCCCTGAAGCTGATCGCCGCTATCTAGATCTATCCGACGAGAAAAAGGCGGCAGCAGCGAAGAAAAAGAAACGTAAGCGAAAGAAAAAACGTAACTATGCGGTTGGGTTCGGCATAACATCGGCTGATCTTGTTATCGAGTTGAATACAGACTTTGCAGCGGAAAATAAAACGCTGATCGAAGAGAAGTTGTATAATGCGCCGAAAATAAATACAAAAAGTTCCGTAGAGATAACGCTCAATAATGGGGAGGATCTCGACAATTGGAATTACGAAACAAACGAAAAACTATAAACCAATATAAAAAATAATCGGAGGTAATACAAATGAAAAATACAAAAATCAAAATCGAACTAAACGAGGAATTCTATCCGCAGGCGAAGAAAAGCGCCGAAACACCGAAAAACAATGTTGTACCATTCCCAACCGCAGCGCCAATCGCAGCAGCAGCGGATCAAGTAGACGAAATCGGGGCGATCGATCAGGATGCGCTTATTAATCCCGAAAACGCCGATCTTCGTGATAAGTACGTTGAGAGAATAGAAGTGTTAGATCTAGTCAAAGGGCTGTTACTGCTGCCAAATATGGCAATGGCAACTACAAAGCAGGTCGCAGAATTATACAAGGTAAGTCGCTACTTGATCAATAAGGTCATTGAGCGTAATCGCGACGAGCTTACATCGGACGGGCTAAACTATCAGAAATATAGCGAGGTTGCAGAAAAAGTAAATGGACATGATGTCAACTTACTTTCTAGCGGCGTATCTTATCGAGGTGCATATCTATTCCCTAAACGTGCGATCCTGAGAATTGGCATGTTGTTACGTGATAGCGAAGTCGCGAGAGAGGTACGGGATCAACTACTTAATATCGAAGAAAATGCGACGGATCAGCAGCGAACAAAGGAGATCGATCACGAGCTAGAATTGCAGGCAGCGATCGGAAAGGCGATCATGAGCGGCGATATTTTAGAGTTAGCGCAAGCAACTACGAAAATGGCAGACTATAAAAACCGCCATATCGCGAAGGTCACGAAAGAACGAGACGAGGCGCGAGCGGAAATCGACGAGATCAACGGAAAAGAATTAATTTCAATAGAGAACGTCGGAAAGGATTATATAGGCGATATTTCTGCGATGAAATTAAATAGATTCCTACAGGATCAAAAAGTACTAGCGAAAGATAAAACGGACGGTCATTACACCGCTAATTTAAAATATGCGAGATATTTCCGAACAAGTACGTACCATCATAACGGCAAGATCCGAAAAAGTCTGAAAGCAACGCGAGAGGGCGCGAAGTTCATCGCGGATCTATACGAGAAGCACGAGAAAGGAGGCGAAAAATAATGCAGAATAGTAAAAAACGATGTCCACAATGTAAAAAATATAAGGATCTCGACCAGTTCCACGAATGCAAATCGAATTTCGATGGACTGCAAGGACGCTGCAAGCCGTGCAATAATCACACACGTAACACGAATAAGAAAACGCTGATCATCCCCGTAGAGATCGACGGCGAAACGATCGATCATCGATATTGTAAGACCTGCGAAGAGCTAAAGCCGCTAGATCAGTTCTTTAGTAACGGACGAGGCGGAAGGAAAGCGCATTGCAAGCCGTGTTATGTCGAGAAGACGAAGAAAAGCAAAGCGATCAGAGAGGCGTTAGAAAATAACCGACCTGATCAGGCGAAGTCGATCGCCTAAAATATGCGGGGAAAAGTTTCGGTGGAATAAAATCTAAAAAAAATGGAACAACGAGTACAATTTCGACCTCAATAGAAGTACATATATAGTGAGAAGAAGATCTTCTTTTTCTCTTTCTAGTTTCCTACTTCTTTTAGTGGGTTTGATCGTTTCTCCATTAGCGGCGGGGTTTCCTCTTCCTTTCCTCGCTGCATCCCCATTGGTCTAGTAAATAGCGCTTCCTGACGTTAGTTACTAGCGCGGCAACACGGGACATATATTGCTTTCTTCATCCTTCCTTTCTTCTTAGTGCCAGCCGTAGGATTTTCCCGATCCACGGCGAGGCGCATTGATCTAGTACATGATTAACACAATTGGGCGGTGAGCTGAATCGCCGTCAGTGCCAGTCTTCGTTCGAATTTATGTAGGCGTCAATATGTTTCGTTCGCAAGACGACATATGATGCGGTGGCGGGTTTCCCGCTGCCACATTTTTTAAATATACGATGTAACATTGTACAGATCTCAGCCGGTCGATGGTGTATACATCAGAGGGAGCGAAAAGAATGTACCAAATCACAGGCGACAAACTGCGATTGATCCGAGCGTTGGCGAACGTATCACAACGAGAACTAGCGGATCTAATCGGAGCGGATAAAAAAAGCGTCTCAGCGTGGGAGGTTAATCGATCAGTATGCAGCGCCGAGAGCGTGGCGAAGATCGTTAATTTTGTCGGTGAAGAGAATTTCAAGTTAATCGATGCGCGATTTTACGCGATTCAAACCCAAGACATCATGAAGCAGCTACAAAGAAAGGCGCACGAGTGATTATGATCGTAAAACAACATGACGATCACATAACGATCGAAGGCGACGAGGATCTATTGCAGCTCGCAGGGATCGAGATCACGCCGACGCCACTAAAATCAGGAGAGCCACCGATCAATTTTAGTTCACTGCGATGGCTATACGAACAAGCTAAACGAAGAAAGACGCGCGATACCGCTGCATTGTACGTGATCAGCCGCGTTAATTATCTATATCAGAATGATCAAAGAAAACAAAAATAAAACGAAATTAAATGGAGGATACAAAAATGAAAACATCAAAAAACCTAATTCAAGAAGCTCACAAGATCAAAGGAAACTTCACAGGAAAGGTACTAGGGATGCAAAAACTTTTCCGAGAGAATCAAGCAAAGATCAGAAGTAACGATATGTTAACGGCAAAAGGACAGTTCGCACAGATCGACAAGTTAAAACGAAAACACGAGGTTGCTATGGTCTGCATGATCGAAGAAGAAAAAGAGGCTCACGATAGATTGATCAGCGAGGCTCGTATGTTAGCGGAAAGAGATCTATACAAAGAGCCGTCGAAGGTCGAGAAGAACAAGGAAACGATCTTTAATGCGAAAATGAAAGAGTTAAAAGGTCGAGTATTATTCGCATCCAACCCGACACGAGCGGCGGAATTCTTAGCGGAAATGGTAGAGGCTGCGGATCATCCGACGTTAGCGCGATCCATTCAAGACGAGTTCTTTACTTTAGGACAAGCGGTATTACAAAGCGCAGGCGGCAGCGTAGAAGCATCGCACAAAGTTCGCCAGGCGTTAGGGAATACACACAATAAACTAGTTCGCGCTACACAAGTCGAAGGAGCGGGCGAAGCATTCGAAGTACTACAAAGAATCGAGGCGATCGAAAATGCTGCATTCGTAGATACTGCGAAATATGGCGCGGCGTTTAATGAGTTCTCGAAATATCTAAATGAATACGCGAACGACACGGAAGCATATAAGAACGTGCATCGCGATCGCATTCTACGAGTACAGATGGAACACTCAGACATGACAGGTGCACTTATTACTAAGTAACACGGAAGATCGGGGAGGCTTGGCGGCTTCCCTACGATCCACTAAATAGAGACAAAAAGGGAGACGACGAAATGACAAGAAAAGGCGAAGCAGTTTTACATAATCTCGACCAACTAACTAAAACAGATAGAGAGAACGTAACTACAATGCTACGAGTAGGGACGCATTTGCACGGACGTAACGGATTCAATCTAGTACGTTGTGTAGAATCTAACGAATGGCAGATACATAAGAAGACGAATAGAGGGAATGCAGGCGTAAAAGAGGTAGATGTATTTGATCGTTGGCGCTAGGTTGGCGATTATGCTACATAAAATAATAACGAAAAGGATGCGGTAAAATGGCAACACTAATCGAACTATACGAAGAGGAACAACGACTATATAAAAAGCAGGTAGCCCGAAAAGCGGCGCAAGCTGAGGCGGAAAAGGTAGAGAAAGCGGAGATCCGAAAGCTACAGGATGAGATCGCCGAGAAGATCGCCGAAGAGCGAGAGCAACAAAACAAACGATAAGAAAAGGACGTGTTAATGTGCGAACACTATTCGAAATCGAAAGAGATATAAAACGACTAGACGAAGAGAAAGCGAAGGTTATAGCGGAATATAAACAACAACTAAAAGAAGGAGGACGAGAATATGACGAAGAACAATACGAAACAAGATGCAAAGAACTATGCAAGGGATATCACAACTAGAATTACATCGAGAGATATCCAACCGAGAGGAAACGCGGAAACGAAGAAGGCGGCACCGATCGTAATTCACGGGATGGCAATGTCTCGACATCTAAACACAAATTAATGCGAAGACATGACGGAGATCCTAGCGGGTTTCTGTCTTTTTTTTGCACGCAGCGAGATAATATTCGAAAAGTGTGATACCGAGAATGCGATTTTGAGGCTATTATCTTTTCATCCGTGGAATAGTTATTCGTCTAAATGCGTTAAAATTACGTATATAGAATCGATAGAATACGAGGGCTTTCAACATTGACGCAGAGCCGCTCTATAGTGTATAATATTAATTACAAAAACGGTCAGTTGACCGCACAAATGTACGCTCAGCAAACGATGAAAGAGTCGTTTTATATATCGTAGGTAAATGACGGTCGGGAGTTCGAATCTCTCCTGGGAC
>NZ_WIPE01000143.1:0-12086 GCF_009760835.1 Bacillus sp. EE-W1
AAAAAGCGGTAATTACCGCTTTTTTTATTTGGGATATGTATTTGATAGAAAATGTAGACCCCAATTAGTTTCGATTAAACAAACGTTGAATGAACGTTTTCTTGGTGTTATCCTGTTGTTCTTGTCGATCTTCATTTAACAATTGAATTGTTTTATCTAGTTTTTCTTGTAGTAATTGAATTTGCAAATCTTTTTCTTCTTTTTCTGATCTTTCTTGTAATAATAAATTAATAATATCTTGGTTTTGTTGTACAATTTTTTCTTGTTGGTTAAACATATAAGAAAACTTATCTTGAATTATTGAAATATCCGTCTGTGAACGTTTCTGAAGTGTTACTTCAGTATCGATTTCTTCCTGAACGCTATCCGTTTTTTGTGCGTTTTCTTCAACTATATCAATGCTTCGCGTAGCGGCCTCTTCTAATTTCCAGTTTTGATTTAGGTATTCCTTCATTTGTTTTAAAATATCTATATCATTTTCATAATAAATTCGTTGGTTACGTTCATTTCTTTCAAATATGTACTCCATTTTTTCTAGTTCAATTGACCATCTACGAAGTGTATTAGTATTAATATCTAGTTGCTTTGCTACTTCTTGTGCAAAATATCCATATTCCAAATTTTACACCTCCATTATTTGTGTGTTAGATATTCTTTCTTTATTAGTAGGATCATTCCTCTAATAATAGAGACTTTTATAAGGCTACAAGGTAAAGGACTTTACTACCTTCAAAAGGATTCCTGAGCAGATACTTGTCTTTTTAGATTAGTCTATGTATCTAATATTAAAGTTAATTAAATTATAAACGCTATCCGTTTTAATAACGTTCACTTTTGAAAACAAGAAAATATTTATTAAACAATACAATAATTAAAGGCTTACTTGAAATTTTATTATTAGAAGTTTGATTCCGATATAAGAATTTTACTAGATATATGTGTAAGAATCAAAGCTTTCATTAATAGAATTAGCATCTAGCTAATATTTTTTCAATTTGAAATACATGAAAAGTTTGTAAGGGGATCTTTTGGAACGCTATGCGTTTAAGTAGCGTTTTACTAGTAAAAAATAATATTCAATTTAAAAAAGGGATATTTCTATAAGCTATTTTTGGTTCTTAAAACGACTTAATCTTCGTCAAAAATAGCTTATAGGATGTTTTAAAATTTTCAGAATGCATTCAATAGCTAGTGATATTCTTATAATACTATATAGAAGTAGGGGAAAAGGGGAAGCATCCCCATGGATTCAATTTATAATAAATAGAATTTTATCAGATTTTAGGGAAGCCAATAACAAATATCTACATAATTATTTATATATTTTGTAAGTTGAATCGGATTCCCTAAAATTAGACAAAACAGAATGAATTCCAGAATGCTATATTAAATAAATCTTGTTTTAAAAAGTAAAACCAATAAAAACATTAGAATAAATTAAGATGCCTTTAGACTTACTCTGACAAGCTATTCAGGATTTTCTCTTAGTAAATTTCAAATGAAATTTGATAGTTAATAATGAATTAACCATAAATAAATTATGGTTAATTGTATACGTGAATTGCCCAGAACTTCATAGAAAGGTTCTATAAAATGATTTGTATTTTGAAGTTTCTTGTGTCGAAAAACAAGAAGTTTCTGACCTTTTATAAGAGGACACGACAAATAGCCTTGCTATATTGGATCTTTTTAAGCAAGACTAGATACTAGTATGATTTTTTAAAAATTAATTACTCTCTTCTAAGAAATTATAGAAAACAAATTCTCTTTTTTTATTTGTACCATGTAGTGATTTCTTTTCTATTGTGTTCTGATTTCTTCGTTCCCAGTTTTGTTTAGATTTTTGTCCAAACATTTTTATAAAATGCGCGGGATTACTATTTTGAGCTTCATTGTATTGAAACCATTGCACACATTCTTCGAAATCCCATCTAGCATAGCGGTCGATATAAGGTGGCATCCTTAAAGCAATTGTGTATGCATCCTTTTCACTAAGGTGATTTAGTTCTTGACTTAAAATGTAGTAATAAGCCTTTTTCTGATCCTCACTAAGATAGTCATGTAAATCTTGTAATCTGTTATTCTTTTCTTTTAATTTACAATCCGTATTTGATTTGTCTTGTTTGTATACGCTGAAAATATCTACAGAATTAGACGAGACTTGTATATCATTCTTTATGTCTTCGTGATTGGCTACAACAGTTTTCTTAAAGAGTTTTTCACTTAGAAATTCAGTAAAAGTAGAGCAAACATCAATTGCTACAGCCCATTTTACCTTGAAGTATTCAATAATTTTTAAATAGTTGTTATGTATGGTTAAGATGTAAATTGAAGGGGCAATCTTACCGTGTCTTCGTACTTTAATTTGTTGGCATACTCCCAGATCTTGCAACCATGCTAACACATAGTTAATGACAGGTTTTGAAATACCCGATTTTTTGCTAATATGATCTTGCTTTACTTGGGAATATCCTTCTTGTACTAGGTACGATAAAATTGTTTCTAAAGCTTCATATTTACGTTTTGTGAGGTAATCCTTCGTAGTAACACCTTCATATTCTAGGACAATATTATCAATGTCAGTAGTAACTTTCTTAATTGATTGATTAATAGCCCCGGTTTTCTTTGATAGGTGATTGATGTGGGGACTTAGTTCCGATTTTGCACGACTAAGCAAAAAGTTTTGTAGAATCACAAAAAAAACCTCCTATTTTCCCCACTAAACACATACAGAAAGAACATGGAAAAATAGAGGTTCTTATTCACATTAAATTCACTTTATGTTATAATCATTTTCATAAGTGAACATTATAAAATGTTAAATAAGACCCTAACTATTCTAGGAGTTTTAAATTGGTTCATGTCGCCAAACTAGAGACCAACTTAAAACTGTGTATAGTGGGTTTTTTTTTATGTTTATATATTTTTAAAAATTATTTTTTCTTCAAAATACAATCTTTCTATCTATCTTATATTGTTATTAAAATAATATCAATCCCCTCAAGTAGCATTTTTTATCCCATCTGTAAAATACATTTAAATTTATTCATTCAAACTCATCTGAATTTAAATACTTGTACCATCTGTATTTTTTGAATTTTCTGATAAAAAAATATAAAATTTTTGAATGGGCACTTTACAAATAACGATAAGACCTTCGTGTTAAAATATTTCTAAGTATACAATTTATGAGAAAAATATTAAGTAATATAATGACAAGTTTTGATTACCCGATTATTAAAGTTAATTATTAACCTCCAAGAATATATAAAAATATTACACTATAGATTAAAACATCTATTTAATAATTTATATTGGGTGATGTGTCTTGTGCTTGGAAGGGGGCTTTACATTGGAGAATTTAATGGGGAAATTGTCGAAAATTAAAGCTGAAAAGAAAATAAGTAGTAGACAACTCGCAAAGGAAATCGGAACAAGTAAAACAACAATTGATAACGGACTTCAATGTAAAACAGAAGAGTTTAAATTTGAGGTTTTTTTAAAGTTAGTTCAAGCCATTTGTGATAGTTCGGAAGAGAAAAGAAAAATCATTCATGAATATATTCTTCTTTGTAAAACACCATTAAATGTACAAAAAGCATTATGCTATTGCCAAGCAATGGGAGAATACAAAGTAATAGCAGATATTATAGAAAAGCATGCGGATACAAAGGGATTAAAGAAATACATAGCGGTTTATAAAATACAGAATAAAAGAAATCAAAACATAGCAAGAGGTCAGCAACTTCTGGATGAGATGTATACCAAAGATTTCTCTTCAGATACAGTGTGTCAAGCAGCCTTAAATATTTTATATATGGAAGCTATGTATGATAAGCAAAATTATAATGCTGTTATTCCTTATGCTGATCGTACAGATGTCATTTTAAAAGAAGTGAAACAAGAGTACGTAAAGAGATGCTTGGAAATGAAATATAAAGAGCGACTGGCATATATATATTTAATGAGAAATGACTTAGATAGATGCCGCAATACATGTTATGAAATTTTAGATTCTGAATTGAATATTTCCATTATCAAGGCTACAGCTTGGTGCTGTTTAGGAGAAAGTTTCACGTTTGAATGTCCATCTACAGCTGAGAAGTATATCAAGAAAGCCATTTCTCTTTGTGAAAGTATTCAAGTTCCACAAAAAACACAAAAGTATTTAGCGTTTCATACTACACTAGCACATTTGTTTATAGAAAATGGTATTAATTTAGATGAGATAAGATTTGATCTTATTCATTCATCTGAGAAGGCTTTTTTTGAATGTATGCATGGTGATTGGGAAAAAGGAAATAAACTCTATGAAGACTTGAGAAAAGATGGTAAAAAATTCACGGCTTTCCAGCAGTATTCGTTTTCAAAAGTAAATAATGATATAATAGGATTAAAAGAATCGTTAGAATCTTTCGAATTAACAGGTAATGTTTTTTATTCGCAATACGTCAAGAAGGAGCTATTAAAAGAAGAGGTGAAGTCAAGTGAATAAATTTTTAGTGGTTACGTTATATACCGTAATGCTATTGACATCGTTTTTTCAATTTGAAACACCAGATTCACAAGATGCAAAGGCGCAAGATACAAATAAGTATGTTATGCAAAGGATGGTAGACCCCGGTGGGGGTTAAGCCGTTAAAGTACGAAAGACGCTACTAAAAAGTAGCGTCTTTCGTACTTTATAATGGTGGTTCATTATTATAAAGCGTAAAAATTTCGTGCCACTAACACATAAAATTCACGTAAAATATGGGAGGGTTACAAAATGAATCTTAATCAAGAGTGGTTTAATGAAATGATTAACCAGGATAATAATATTTTAGAAACTTATCGTGAATTATTACTTTTAATTGGAAATTTTCAAGAAGAATAATGTATTTCAGCTATGTTTTAATTTATTTTTAGTCTCAATTCTATGCGTTAAGTATTTTGCATACTCAATTAACTCATTTTCTAATAATGGTTTATCTTTATCAGGAATATTTTTATAACTTTCATACAAATCTTGTGCTAAACGTTCTACAATTAATTTTCGATCTTCTGTTGTAAGAGCTTCACTATCACCAATTTTATGATTTAGGAGTCGATCAGTACTTACATTAAAATATATGGATATCTTTTGGAGCATTTCAAAACTTGGCTCTTTCCTATTATTTTCCCAATTGGAAATAGTACTACTAGCGACTCCTAAAACATCACCAAGTTCCTTCATATTTAGTCCTTTAAGTGTTCTTAGAATTCTAACATTTTCTCCGAAATAATTTTGTATCATCTATTTCACTCCAATCTATATATTTACTTTAGGGATATTTATTCATTCTGAAAGTGAAAATAATTCACTATCGGGATAAAAAAGTTTCCTTAAAGGATTGACATTCTACTTTAAGGAGAATAGAATGTGATTAAGGGGGTGATGAATTGACAGTTATACGCAATGTTAGAGAATCAAAAGGGTTATCAATTCAAGAGCTGTCGGATGCTACTGAAATACCTTTGAAGACTCTGTATCACATTGAAACTGGTACAAAAGGAGTTATTGAATATAGGGCAAAAATTCTTGCTGATATTTTCAATGAGCCAATTGAAAAACTGTTTTTTGCTACGTACTATCGTGCAAGATTAGAATGAAACAAATTTCATTTACTCATTAAACAATAATTATACTTCTATATTGTAAATGAAAAATACAGAAAAGGGATAACATAATTACTTTTTTTAAGTTGATAAATCTGAAAATTTAGTTTTTTTGATCTCTAAAAACTGCATATCATATTAGGAAGCTGTTAGTCATGTTGAAACGTTCGTGTCAAATACTACTCATTACAATGAGTGCGCTCTTTGTAGCATGAAACCTCCTATTTCCGGCAACAATAAATTTCCGAACGCTGAAGCTTCCATATGGAAAATACACGTATAAAGAAACATTCGCACCAGAAGGATATTTACTGAATGAAGAAATGTTCTCATTTGAAATTAAAGAAGATGGTCAAATTATTAAGCACACGTTGAAGGATCAGAAGAAACCGCCACCACCTACTCCAGAGACAACACAAAAACTAGGGCAACGAGAAGCGCCACAGCCACAGGTACCGGAACAGCTAAAAGTAACCGAAAAACCTATCATTCCTCAACTAGAGACACCGCAATAAATTATTATGAAACCACCCCTAGAACAAGTACCAATGAAAATCGAAACGTATCTTCCGACAACAGGCGGTAAAGCCAAAAATCAATACATAAAAACCCGTTAGGCTTTGCTATTGGATGTCGGAATGTATGTATACTCGAAATGCCCATTTAGACAGTTGATTTTTTCTAGAGGGCAAGATGTAAGAAACCGAGAGGGAGATGATATAAGATGTCAGAAATCTATGTCGGTAAAATGAAAAATTTAGGGAAACTTGGGGAAGACGTTATGCAGCGCAAGAGTGCTTGGTTGTCTGAAGAATTGAAGCAAGCAATTTCAATCGCTCAAACTGTAATTAAACCATTAAAGCAACATGATTATTGGATAGAATCCGCTACAAAACTATTGGCAGGAAGTATTTTGTATCTGGATCAACGGCATAAAAACCTATATTACCTAGATGTGAAAAAAGCTATTGAGTTCACAAAAAAATTATATGAAAGTGGGGCAAACTTGGTAGAAGTAGTGGATTCGCTTGAAAAGGAGCATCCAGCGTACCGTATATTTCAAGAGCTAGGTTTTCATTCAGAAGAAACAAGGGATACGATAATTGTTACATTGCTACACATTCTTGAAAAACATCAACGTGAAAAGCAAGGGGAACAAAAAGAGTATTTTTGGTTTCAGTAGTAGTCAGAAGAGGAAAATGAAATAGGAAGGAGTGCAATACATGTTAGGCTTAGTTAAGAAGTATACAAAGGTGAGTAGAGCGTTGAAAGAACTGAATGAAGGGGGAAAGGTTGCAGGTGTCATAAAAGCTCGTTTTGGAGCTTATAAATCGGTCATAGAAGGTGTGAAGGAAACAGCCGATGATTTTATTTTCATTTTTGATCCGAAAGGCATCTTTTATGAAGATACCCATCACGAAAAACGAAAACAAGGATATCACATCATCAAACATGATTTACTAACTGATTATGAAATGCTTGAAATGGATGTAAAGCAAAAATCGGTTGTGTATATCAGTATCGAAACGGAAACAAGTACGTATCAAGAGAGAGGAGAAGCATTATCAAATTTTCTTCAATATCTAACAGAATGCAAGAATATAAGACCGATTCACCTGGTATTTCATCAATATGATTTGTACCCGATCCCTCATATGGAGCAGTTTTTAAAAGAAAGCGCAACATACCACATTCAGCATTCAATCGTAGTTGAATCTCAATCCGCATTACAGCACATATACGGAAAAGAGGCAGCGCAACGCATCATAACCTCGTATAACACAACAATCCTAGCATGATATGAAGCACTCGTTCACTATTTCATCCTATCTAGATGGCTAGAAAACTAGACAAGGGAGAAGCGACTTTCTCCCTTCTTTATCAAAAATAGGAGGCGTTCATATGGGAAAAGAAAAAAGACTCACATTTTATGATATTGCGGCATCACAAGCTCATAGTGTTAAAACTTTTGATGGAAAAACATACGAACTGAAAGGTACCATCGCAATTGAAAATAGCACAGGAAGCATTGAAAAGGTGGCTCAAATTTATTATCAAGTGCGCTCGGTTAGAGATAAACATCAAAACTTAATTGCTAAACGAAAAAATAAACATGCTGAATTAGTAGCTGTCAAACAAAAATGTAAATAAAAAAAGCGATTTTGAAGTGTGCTGAGAACATAGCACAAAGTAAGTTGTTCTTTGACAATTTAGATATATATTGTGTATCTCTTCCTTTCAGTAATGATGTAGAAAGGTGAAATATACAATATATATGCGTGCCTCCCCTCAAAAGGTCACTAGAGGGGTTAGGTATACGATTATCGTTGGGTGAGTAAGAACGTAAAACGCATCTGTGACCAATGGAAAATACATTGTATCAAAAATCTGTTTGCGCTAGTGATCGTGAGGAATATCCCATTTTGACATTCTGAAGAAGCGATGAACCATACAAACAGTAGATACATAAGGTTCTACGTTCATGCCAAAATACGTAGTGCAGTATTGGGCCTATAGAAGCTAGGTCGGGGTTAGTTTCTATACGCATGCCAATACAGGGTTCGTCATTCCAGCCATAAATGATATTTCCATTTTCTATCCCACTTTCCTTTAAATGTTATAAAATAAAGACAGATGTTGAAGTTTAAAAATGTCTCATCACACTTCAAAATCGCTTATTAAAATATGACATAGGGAGGAACATGCATGAGTCGTAAAGGGTGGATCATTTCCGCTGTTGTTGGACTGTTAATTGCAATTGGTATTGGTTCAACATTTGTCTTTAGTTCGGGAAAAGGGGAAGTAATGGGACTTAGTCCGTTAGAAATGAAGAAGTTCATGAGTGAAGATGGCACAGGTTTTGTTATGCTAACATCTAACATGAGACATAGTGAAGAGTGGATCTTCCTTGTAAAAAAAATAGCTGAAAAAGAAAAGATTGAAGTAAAAGGTTTAGATGAAAATCGTGACGATATTCCAAGTACAAGTAACCCCCATGATTGGGGATTATCGCAAAGAAGGGATACTCTTGCATATTATGAAAAAGGTAAGGTAAAAAAAGAGATTAAATTTACAATTGATAAACTTTCGGAACTTGAAAAAGATGTTACCTATTTTGTTCAAAATTGCAAAGAGCAATATCAGAAGTAATCACATAATCATTGAAAGGTGGTGATATAGTGGCAATTACACAGAGGGAATTAAAAAAAGAAAAAGATATGGTAGCAAACCTATTAAGAGCCAATGGTCAGGATTATAACCATTGGCTTCATTTACATCATCAGAAATACATTGAAGAAAATCAAGATTTAGTAATGAAAGCTTTACAAGCTTATAAAGCAATATCAACAGAAGTAAAAGAAGACAGTAAGCCGAATGAGTTAAGTCAGCTTAATAACGTATAAGCATCTAAAAATGAAAAGGGAGTGAATGTATATGTTGGAAACAATAGCTCAAATGTTAGTGTTAGGTGATGCGATGGATGGTCTAATTAATACAGGGAATTCATTTATTACATGGATGCAAAGAGGGGCGATGGTTAGTACAGCGATTGTATTTTGCTGGGGTGCTTATCTATTAATTTGGGGCGGTGAACGAGGAAGACATAAATGTATTTGGTGGTTTCTTGGTGGGGCAGGCGGACTCGTTATTGTAATGGGATGCCAATACTTAGCAGAGAGCGTAAATAGCAATGTGAAATTTGGTCAAATCTTATTCCCGTTTCTTTGGATGAAATAGTGAAAAAATATAATTAAGGCAATGAGGAGGCTATGCAAAGGGTATGGCTTTTTTTGTTGCCTTTTTTTATTAGAATTTGAATTTTATAGAAAAAGAGAGGGGTTTTGATGTCTTTAATTATTAATTTTGATAAGGATCGCTATTTTACATTTATCAAAAAAACATGTGAAGAGTTTGAAGTGCCTAAAGATTTATATTTGAATTGGATGGAGAAAATGAATGGCGATAAAATTGTAGTTAGCCCAACATTCGGTCAGAATGGATTCCCTTTTCGTCTCCAAAAATATGAAGAGGGGAGTTTAGAAACAAGCGTTATCGCAATTCAATTTAATACATTCAATTTTCAAGATCTTACTATCTTATGGGAATATCGAAAATTTGGATATCCAGAAGGTAAACTTTATGCGATCGAAGGAAAACGAAAATATTTAAATAAAGATGAATTAGCGTTTTACATTAGTCAAGGATACAAATGGACTGAAAAACTCAATCCACCAATAGCTATAAACTTTTCGCTTGCGAAGAAAGGTATATTTTATTCATCATATAAAGATTTTAAATAAAGTTTGATTTGGAACGTTGTATATTTGAGTGAATTTAATACAATTTGAATTTGATACAAAAAGGAGGATGAATTATGGGGTTTATCGTACAGTCCTTTAAAGAGTTTTATAGTAATCCAATAGGATTCTACTTGATCGTGGCACTGATAGCTATGTTAGTATTTACTGTTTGTTATTTTATTTTCATGTGTATGGTGTCAACTGAGCGAGCTTTTGATTTTTTAGGCAGGTTGTTAAGAGACCTTTTACCATTAGCGTTTTTATTTGCTGTCTTCCTTGTAATAGGTTCTTTTTTGTACTATGCATTTTGAGATCAATCGAAATGAAAGTAAATATAAATTAAATGGAAGAAAGGAGAAGCCATGTTTGTCATTTTTAAGAGTAGCAATGGAACAGAAATTGAGTCGGGTAAGCAATATTCGTTTCATGAAGCTTATATCTTAACGAAGCGATTAGAACGAGTTTATAGAGAGGCAGGGCGGCAAGAACATATTGATTTTGATTTGTTAGATGGTCATTCCAATGAAATTTATAACGGTACGTTATCACTTGGTTCGAGATATGCAGATCATATTTTTGATCACATTTCTAAAAAAATGAATGTGATGCAATTAGATCCGGAACAAGAGGAACAAAAAAAGGAGTTGTTAGAAACGTTAGAAAGGGAAATCAATGATTCTCCTTTTCATGAAGAATATGAATATCAAGAAGAATTACCGGTAAGGAAGGAAGAACTCTCTTCTGGTCCATCGAATGAAATAGAGCCACAAGTAAAGCCTGGAAAGGAAAATAGAAAAGGATTTAAGATTATTGCGAGTGTTATAGGGAGCATGGTGTTAATTGGAGCGGGTGCCATATTTGCCTTTAAGTTATTCTCTTCCGATACAGTTTCGAGTGCAAATGCTGGTTCTGAACAATATGTAGTAAAAGGATTACAACAGGCAGCCATTCAACAGTATGGAGAAGCCGTTAAATACTTCGATAAGGTCAATTACACAGAATTAGATAAAGATAGTCAGAAGGCAGTTTTATTTACTTATTTACTAAATGGAAAGGCAAATAAGGCATTACAATATGAGCCGAAATTTGCAGAAAGTGTGGTTGCTTATTTTATTGGGATAGACAACATGAATAAAATCAATGAAATTGATGTCAAAAATGATGTAATCGACTTTGAAAAAGCAGCACTTAATAAGAAATATGAGGAGGTAATTAAACTTAAAGGGAAAGTCAATATGGACGGTAGACGTGAAAAACTCATTGTTGAAGCTTTTGTAAATCTAAAAAAATATGAAGATTGTTATTCTTTTGCCAAAATGCAAGGGAAATAAAAACGTAATGAAAGAGGTCAAAGAATTAGAGAAACGGGATATTCAACAATCTACGATAAGTGAAGAAGAAAAGAAAGCTAAGATTGAAAAAATTGATAAAGATATACAGAACATCTAAGGGGGAAAGAATAACATGCCTTTAAATTATGAGAATCTGTACAAAAAAATGGGAATTGTTTTTCTTGGTGGTTCATTGATATTAAGTACGACAGGTTGCAGTTGGTTTGGAAGTAAGGAATCATCAAAAAGTAAAACAGCTATTACAAAAAAGGTAGATAAGAATAAACCGGATGAAAAGAAAGAAGATCTGAACAAACATGATTTTGAAGCAATTACAGAGAATGCAATTCAAAGTAAGTATAATGAAGTTGCTTATGTACTCGAAGAGCTGGATAAATCAAAAATTAATTTTAAAGAAAAATCTATTGTAAGTAATCTTCAAAATGGAGATGAAACCACTTCTCGTGTTCTAGCACTCTTTGATAAGGAAACAACAGATAAAACACTTCAAGATACAACAAAAGATAATGTGATTGCAGCTATTACGGATAATAAGCCACAAGTCAGCGTGAATGGAGATCATTTTGCATTTGGCGATCAAAATATTGATTCTTCAGTAGCGAGTATAGGAGATATTCTTCCACCAGAGAAGAAACCAGATGCAATTGTGAACCCACCAATTATAACGGAGGGTGAGAATGGTAATACGGGAAATACAGGGACAGAAAAACCAAAGCCACCAATAGAGCCGGAAAAACCAACAAATCCAGAGAAACCGACAGAACCGGAAAAACCAACAGATCCAGAGAAACCAACA
>NZ_WIPE01000097.1:0-14604 GCF_009760835.1 Bacillus sp. EE-W1
AAAGTTTACTTTCATTTCATTGCAAACACTTAGTTTCTTCTATTTATCCATATTTCTAAGAAAACACCAACAAAAGTATATATTCAAAAAACCGACTTTATTAGATTTGTAAAGTTGTACATAGATAATAAAGTTGTTAAAAAAATGCAAGTCATTCTATTCAACAATTGTGCCATTTTGTTGAATAACAATAAAAAAATGAAGAAGATAATTTGCTTAATAAAAACAGATTATCTTCTTCATAGTACAATCTAAAAAGTCATTTATGAAACGAGTTTTAAACCTATTGCAGCACCTAAAACCATACCTATAAAGATAAGTCTTCTCCAGTCTTTTGATTCTCCATAAAAAACCATGCCTAAAATTGCACCTCCAGACGCACCAATTCCAGTCCAAATTGCATAAGCTGTTCCCATAGGTAGTGTTTCCATTGCGTAAGCAAGAAATATAAAACTTAACCCAAATCCGAAAATTAACAAAGCTAATGATTGCCAATTTCGATCTTTATGCAATTTATTTATCATAGCAACACCAAACATTTCAAAAAGACCTGCTAAGATTAAAGAAATCCATGCCATTAGGATTCATCACCTTTCTGAACTTTATCATCTGTAACTAATTTCAAGCCAATTACTCCAGCTAATAAAAATAAAATCAAGAGTACTTTTCCCACTTTAAATGGTTCACCAAAGAACAGTATTTCAGAAAAGACAGTTCCAGCTGTACCTAACCCAACAAAAACAGCATAAACAGTTCCCACGGGAAGTTTTCTTCCTGCCATGATCATTAAATAAAAGCTGAAAAATATAGCAATGATAGTCCCCGTCCAAGTCCAAAAGTCATCAGCATTTTTTAAACCAATAACCCAAAAAATTTCAAAGAAAGCAGCAATAAATACTTTAATCCAGTCTTTACTCATCTAAAAGACACCTCCAATTTTATTCTTACCAAAAAAACAAAAAAAGCCTAAGAGAAAACTGTTAAACAGTTTCTCCCAGGCTTTTATCCTTCCGTAACACAGGAAAGCTGTGAGTTTTCTCTCGAACAAGACCAAAACTAAATATACATACACACATGAAAACAAAATAGTTTAATGCTTTGTAAACATCTTTCATTCTAATCGTTCCCTTAACTATATTTTCCCATTTTGGAATCCGCTGAGCGTACAAGATTCGCGTTTTGTTGACGAGACCACATTAAATAGTTTACCTAAAGCTGTACCGATAATAGAAAATATAATTGAGCGGTACTTTTTTCTTTGTTATATAAAATTTATATAACAAATGTGGAATTTAACAAAGTGGACAATTGAACCCCGTAACTCATATATCTCAAACATTGATTCATAGCTAAAATATTTTAAACAAACGTTTGTTTAATTCTCCTACAACAAATTTCTTCATCAAATAAATAAAAAATATAAGAATACCCCATTCACATATATTCATGAATTATATTTAGATATAATATGAAATTCATTTTCTTATAGTTAATTAATCTTAAATAAAAATATATATCTTTCTGTAAGAATGCACCATTCTTCTCTATTTACCTATTCTTATATTTTTTATAATTTATTATGATATATATATTGATTTAAAGTGTTTTGTTCAAAGTATTCAATTGAGATTTTTTAGATATTCAAGATGGTTATTTATTATCCTTTTCTAAATTCACGAAATTTTCAAATATAAAAGACACATATTTTAAGATTCAGTGTATAATAAAATCAATCCGTGGTCATAGTGTTTGCTCCGATTCAAATTATGAGATAGTTTGTTTTAACTTTTTTAGATAATGTAAAAAAGAACTTGTAGGGATTCCTACAAGTTCTTTTTGTTTTTCATTGTAAAGAACCCGCAATAAGGAAATAATATTGATTTCTATCTTGATTCTATTGAAGTATGTAATGTTTTCGGTATAAAAGATATAAAGCTAAGAATCTTATAAAATAAAAAAAAGATGTAGAATAATCTACATCTTTTTTTACGTCTTACATACCCAAAAATTTTAGTATAAGTTCGACGATGATGGGCGTACCCATCGCCGGTAGAAAGTCGAAATTGAATTCGAATTCTTTGCTACCATCTGCAGTCTTCTTAAACTTCAGTTTAAGCACTAAAAATCACCTCAATTCGGACTGTTATAGATCTTTACGAGATACAGTCACCATTGCCATTTGAGTTAACCCCCTACAGGTATGTGAGTTTAGTTTCACTTAAACTTATCCCTTAGACTCCGAAGAGTCCAAATAAATTATCTCATAATAACCATTATTTCACAATAAATATTCTCAGAATATGTATATATTTACCTATATAAAAATCACATAACAAAAACAGCCATAATAGACTGTTATTTATTGTTCATTTAGATTAATGATAGTACTTGTACCTTTCCATCATCCCGAATATGAATCTCTTGGAAAGAATCTCCGAATCCTTTAGTTTCAGGCTTCCCACCGTACCAGCCTTTTCTACCACTCTTTATCAGATATTCTTGAAATCTAATAAATACTTCTTTATTAAGTACGTAATTGTAAATGTAATATGGCTCATTATCTAATTCTTCTTCTCGTGAAAAAAAGAAATCTTCACCATACTTTTCTTCAAGCCATTTCTCAGCTTCTTCACGATTTTCGAATTTCGGATAGCTTTCAAATTCTTTATAACTAATACGCTCATTCATCATACATTCCCCCTATTTGACGAGTTTCTTCTAGAACATTTCATATATTGTTGGGATACACCATTATGGAAATATCCTTCCTCTATTATATAAGACAAAAAACATATTAAAACCAGCCAAAACGTTATTACTTCAAACAAATCACTTTCAAATATTCCTGCAAAAGGTAAATTAAAAGTTAAAAAGGTCATGAAAATTGATAATAATATAATCAGTAGTTTTTTTCATAAAATACACCGGCCTTTTAAGAATAGATCATCACGTATACAATCCCAAATCTACATTAATAGTCCAATAAGTTTACAAATAATCCCTTTAAATAAATTATAACAAATATATATTAAAAAACAGATGATATTGTTTGTTATCCTAAATTTTTGTAACAAGAAGCATAAGATGGCCGAAACGGTCAACTTATGCTTCTAATATGCAGACAACAAAAAAACAACTAGCCCCTCGTAAGAGGTACTAGTTGACGTAAAATTCGCTATTGGAAGTTTAAACTAATAGTTTACTATATTTATTAGATATTACTAATAGCAAGCATTACAATGATATACTAATATTAAGTTTATTTAGAAATGATAGGCGGGGATAAATATGAAAGACGTAGAATTACATCTAATTAATCATTTAAAAAAAATAAATACAGCCCCATTTTTATTTATAGGTTCAGGATTTTCAAAAAGATACTTGAACTTAGAAGACTGGGCAGGTTTAATGAAAAAATTTTCTAACCTAATGCCTTATGAATTTGAGTACTATTCCTCTACAGCAAATAAAGATTGGGCTGAAGTAGCTGAATTAATGGCAAAGGATTTCCATCCGATTTGGTGGAAAGAACAGCAATTTGAAAATAATCGTAAAGAATTTAAAGATCGCATTAGTAGTAAACAAAGTCCTTTAAAGGTGGAAATCGCAAAATATTTAAATAGTATAGAATATACATATGGTTTAAATGAAAAAAATGACAAGGAAATTGCAGCACTAAAGAACATTGTAATTGATGGCATTATTACAACAAATTGGGACTTATTATTAGAACAAATTTTTGAAGAACAAGAAATGAAAGTATATATCGGACAAAAAGAACTCTTATTTTCCCATCCCCTAGAAATAAATGAAATATATAAAATTCATGGTTGTAGCTCTATACCTGATTCTTTAGTATTAACAACTTCAGATTATAAAGGGTACAATGAAAAAAATGCATATTTAGCAGCAAAGCTTCTTACAGTATTTATTGAGCATCCGGTTATTTTTTTAGGATATTCAATCTCAGATGATAACATCCAACAAATATTAAAGGCTATTACCCGTTGCTTAGATCAAGATAATATCCATAAACTTAAAGATCGACTTATATTCGTTGAACGAGCTGGTCAAGACGAAGATTCTTTTGAAAATAATTCATCTTTAACAATTGGTAAAATTACAGTTCCAATTACAAGAATTAAAACTAATGATTATGAAAAAATATATAATGCATTGGCTCAAAACAAAAGAAAATTCAGTATGAAAATGATGCGACAGATGAAGTCTCAAATTTATGAACTAGTTAAAACTAATGATCCTGAAGAAAAAATTTATGTAGTAGATGGTGAATATGATAACACTCAAGATATAGAATTTGTAATTGGGCTAGGGGTAAAAAATGTAGTTGAAGAAATACATTCTAACCATGAAATTTCTGCCACCAAGGATTTAAGTGAACATGGGTATGGAGGAATGTTGGATATTGAACTATTTAATGAACTCTTATCAGATGATCCTAAGTATGACTATAATTCAATAGTAAAAATTTCATTACCTCAAATTCTCCGATCAAATCAATATGTACCTCTATTTAGATATGTAATGGAAAGTAGCATAGAAGCCGAATTACTAGATCCAAAAATAACTAAAAAAATAAATATGCGCTACACTGATTTTTTAACAGACACTCAAGAGAAAAAAATAAAAGATTTACCTTGGGATTGGCAATTTAAAAATATAAATGAGGTTCTTAAAGGGTTCCCTGATATTAAAATAGCAATTGAACAAATTCCACTGTTAGGACAAGAAAATTTGGATTGCGATGAGTTAAAAGATTTCCTTATAAAAAATTCAAATTTTGTAAAAGAAAAACAAACACCCGAAGGCACAGGGATTAGAAGGCTATTTCGCATATATGATTGGCTAAAGTACGGTCAATCAAAGGATGTACGAAAACGTCTTGGGAAATGAAATATACAGCATTAATGAGAAAGAACCCAGGCGCAGTTCCTTTTTCATTGTTTGTAAAAATATAAAATTTTTTTAATACATTTTAACTTTTTACTATATAAAGAGTTTAAGACAGACGATCTATAAGAAATTCAGTCAATCGTAAAATTTGACAAGGGGCAAGTTGTGTAGAAAAAAATTAAATTTTAAGACTGTTTGTCCGATACAGAGAATAAATTTAAAAGGAATGATTATATAAATGGACGTAATTTCAAAATGGACTAATCATGATATGAGTATTAGGGGAAGAGATAATTTAGCTTCTTCTGATAAAATGTGGAGTACAGCATTTATAAATTTGCAAAATAAAAAAGATGATTTAGAATTTCAGCCTTACATCGTTAAACCAAATACTTTGTTATACAGGGTTCATATTGGCGGAAATGATGAGCCAGATTATGATCTATATGATGACCGCGGGGAATATCAAGATGAGGAGTTTGCTTACAAATATAATGAGTGGTTAGATGAGAATAATCTTAAAACTATCCGTTTTGATAATCATTGGGTATCATTTACAAAATGTGTAGATGTTATTGGTTCAAATTATTTTGGTGAAAAGGGACGAAGAGGATTTGTTATAGTGATTTCTTCTAATAAGGCAGTTGATATTTCTTCTGAAAGTCCAGTTAGAGCTGAGGAGCAAGAGGTTGTTGCACCGATGGATGAAAAAACGGTGGTAGACATATTGCCTTTCAAAGATTTCATGGATAAATATGGTACCGGAAATTCTGAATATGAAAAAAGAGAAGTAGAGATTATATAAAATACCCATTTTTCGAAAAATGCTAGGATGATTATAGGAAAAGGCTATCTGTCAAATTTGACAAATGGCCTTATATTTTCAATTTTGTACTGACGGTGCATTTGTCACTTTACTCATAATTTTGCAGCAGTAGGAATCATAAACTTGCCGAAAATCGCTTTTTTAGAAATATTTATCTAATTGTTCAAAGAAAATGGAGCATAAGCTTGCCGTTTTGGCAAAATTATGGTTCAAATCACATAATCTCATCTAGCATAAAATACATTATAGCCGCCTCTTTCGTTACTTGTAAGTAACAAGCAAGAATCTCAGACAAAAAAAGACCCTGTTTAGGGTCTTTTTCTTAACTTAATAGAAAGTATTTCATTAGGATAAGTACCAATTGCATCGTAATATGTACCCCAGCATTGAATAAACAAGTCTTCAGACTAAATCTTATCCATTTTTCCCACTCAAATGAAGTATTCTTTCCAAACTTGATTGAAACCCTCGATTTATTTACATCACCCCTCTTATTCCTTACCTTCCTTTCTCTCATTCTGCTAAAACTCTTACTTGGTTTGCTAGTTTTTTTCTTTCTCATTGTAATCACCCCACATATTTTTTGAACATTATTTGAATGTCTAAATATGATAAGCAGTTCATACCTGTAAAATTCACACTTATCATATTTACCCTGTACTAGAACGTCCTATTATTGTGCCGTTGAAAAGTAGTTTAAAATGAAAGAATTGAATTCTAGAAGAGTTTGAAAACAAATAGCATTCAATGTGCATTATCTGATACCGAGTCATTTCACACCGCTAAAAAAGGTACACCTTTTGTTGTATATTGAATTCTACTTTATTCACCACTTCAAAAGGTCGGAAAATACATTTTTGAAGTGTTAAATAATTTTTGACACCTTTTGAAGTATTTTTGATATAATTTTATTAGAAATAATTTTGAAAGGATGTCTATTTATTTTGAATACAAGAAAATTCGGATATATAAGGGTTAGTAGTAAAGATCAAAATGAAGATCGGCAGCTCGAAGCAATGAAACAACTGATCACTGACGAACGAGATATTTTTATTGATAAACAAAGTGGAAGAGATTTTAATCGTGATCAATATCAACTCGTAAAACGTATGTTAAGAAAAGATGATATTTTATATATTCATTCCCTAGATCGTTTCGGCAGAAATAAAGAAGCTATCCTTGAAGAGTGGAAAGATATTACCCAAAATATTCAAGCTCATATTGTCGTATTAGATATGCCACTTTTAGATACAACTCAATATAAAGATAGTTTAGGAAATCTTATTACTGATTTGGTACTCCAAATCTTGTCCTGGCTTGCTGAAGAAGAACGAACAAAAATAAAGACTCGCCAACGTGAGGGTATTGAAGCTGCAAAGAAAAAAGGTAAGCATCTGGGTAGACCGAAAACTGAAATAACTCAAGAATTTATCGATGTATATAACGATTGGAAGCAAGGAAAGATTACAGCGCTACGCGCCATGAAAAAGTGTAATATGACAAGTCCTACATTTTATAGAGTAGTCAAAAGGTATGAGGATAAGGAGTGAAAAATATAGCATGACTTCAAAAGAGATCCAACATACAATAAAAGGCTTCTCTTCTTATTTATCAAACAAAGGAAGAAAACCTTCTACAATCAAACGATACATCTATGATGTAGAAAGTTTCATTCAATGGCTGCATCAATCAAAAAGGTTTACTAACGATACTATTTGGGAATCACTACAGAAAAAAGATTTCGAATCATTTTTTAACCATTTAAAAGCCGATCGTCAATACTCCGATAAAACTGTACATCGTATATATATTGTTTTAAATAGGCTGTACGAATACTTAGATTTACCAAGCCCAATTGAAGGGACTACTCATATAGATCCACCTAATCGAGCATTACGTAGGGAGGATTTCCTTTCTTTCCAGGAAGAGAGGCGCTTAAAAGAAGTTATTTCATCACTAGAAGGCCTTACAGAAAAACAACGCTCAGTACGCCCTATGATCTTAGAGCGAAATATTTCTATTATTACACTACTCCTGTATTATGGATTATCTTTAAAGGAAGTTGTTTCTTTACAGATGAGACACGTTCATTTTGAAAATAATACTTTATCAATTCCTGAAGAATCAAAAGTTAATAGAATTATTCATTTGAGAGAAGAAGATAAATTATACTTATACAAGTACTATAAAATTATCCCTGAACCTGTACGCCCTAAATATCACAGCAATGATTCGTTATTTGTTGCTTTTGATTTTACCCGAGGGACATATCACTGGAGCTATGAGGAGGATGCACCAAAATTTTTAACCGAAATCTCAATACAAAAAATGATTCGTTTAGAAGTGAAACGTGCTAATCTCCGAAAGGGAATTTCTGCTCAACACTTTCGAAATACCTATATTTTAAGATGTATTCAAGGGAACAATGCCCCTGAACAAATCATGCAGCAAATAGGATTTAAATCTAATTTATCCTTAAAAAGATTTTACGATTACTATAGATACTATAGACGATACACAACAAATACAGACTCACAACTATCACTTAATATATAATTTTTACACACCTATAGAACTTTAATGAATTCGATGAAAACAGTGGATTAACAATGAGAAACGATGAGGAATTATATTTTATACACCAATACACTTTACTGGATAGAACTACTAAAGCTATTAGAATTGAATCCTGGCGCTCGCTAAAAGAAGAAATGCAAGTCCTGGGCATAAAAGACCGTGATATCTTTCAAATTCAAATGATCAAAATAGACTCAAAAAAAGAGTAACATAGCGCCATGCCATGTTACTCTTTTTATTTTATATAAGATACTAAAAGACTGGACTTGTAATTTTGTCCAGTCGCTATTACCATCAAGTTACCTTTTGCAAAGTAACTTTCAGTTTTAGAATATCTATTTATTAAGTCTTTCAAGTGATGCAGCAATTTCAGGATTTATTTCTTCCTTGCTTTCTACATACTCTTCAAGTTTCTTAATTAAATTCTCACCTACTGATTTATTATCACTTTTTTCAAGTATTATTTGAACACAATAATTAAACCATTTAGAATCACTATTAATTAAATCCATAATACGATTAATAATTCCCTTATTTGAAGAAATCAGTTCGGCCTCAATCAAGTCCCCCAATGTTTCTTTGATCATCCCCATATCTTCCGCAACAGTGGCACGATTTAACAAAACGGTTCTAAACGAATTTAAAGTCATCGTTTTTGAAAATTCAAGAGCTTTAGAATAATTATTAAACGCTTTTTGATACAACATTTGTTTTGTTTTTTTGTATTTTTTCAAATCAGCAAGAATCTTATAGGTGACTGCACTGCGATTATAATCAAAACCGTTTATTTCATTTTCATTCTCTTCAACTATAAATATATCGTAAATTTCTCTAGCCCTTTCATAACACTCCTGGTTTTGTTCATTTACCTCTCCATTTCTAGCGCAATCAAAATATAAATTAGACAAATATCTATAATTTTGAACCAAAATAATATTTCTATCAGGTTCGGCCAATCCTCTTTTATAATGCTTAATGGCTTTTTCATAACAACCTTTACCACGATAAATCTCAGCTACTTCAAAAAACAAATGACCGTCTATATCTTTATTATCTATCAAATCTTTTTCTATTCTATTAATTTTAGATTCTTCATTTTTATTTTCTTCTTTTATTAAATCAATTAATTGTCGAAATAACTCATATATTTTCTCTTCGCTATCCGTCTCAGGTATTAGATTTACCATACCATCTTCTGAAATGATAACAATAATGCAGTTTTTATTGTTTTCTTTAAGTTTTTCTAAATATCGATATGCAGAGTTATATCTAGCTCCCCTTCTAGCATCACCGATATTTTCTTTAGCAATTCCATCTAATATTACACCTATTGCATGACACTTACCATTCGTATCAAAATAAATTGCGCCGTCAATAGATGTAAGAAATTGAATATATTCAGGAGTAATTTTTGTAGCTTCTATCAAAATCGATTGTTTCTTTAACGTTTTCAGTTCAGAAACAGCTGTATCATAGTCAGTGATTACAACCATAGTTCCGTGCTTTTGCTCTCTAGCGTACATTACTACCTGTTCAAGATATTCAATTACATCTTGATTTACTTCTAGTTTTTCATTAAAATCCTTGGACTCGAGAAGTCGTTTGAATTTTTCACTAGTATAGCCCTCTCCTCCTATTATGGGGCTTTTAAAAGATACATTTATAAGGCTTTTATCCATAATTTCTAGATTTTTACTTGTCTTATATATCCTTTTTCCATTTTCAATCTGCAATACCCCATCACTGGCTTCCTTCTCTTTTACTGTTATTAGATGGATATTATATTTAGATAGTCCTTTAAATTCAACCTTAAACAAAATACGATCGTTCAATTGGGACCAATTTATTTCGCCCAAACCATAAATCATTTCATGATCAGAAATTAAATATAGATCGTTTTCATTATTAGTCATTTCAAGCAATTTTCTAATCAATTTTGCATCATTTAATGCAACTAAATCATCAGATTGGAACCTAATAGTATAGTTAACAAGATTCTCATTATTTTTTAAAACTTCACTATTAAAAAATAAAATGGATCCAAATGGACTGTTTCCTTCATACGTATGATTTGAAATATTATCTATATTTTCTAACATATTATTAATATAATACTGATTATTCAATTCATTATTAAATATATATGTTATTTCATTGAACTCACTCTTTGTATATAATATTTCTTGTAATTTTCCAAAATAGAGTCGCGTTATTCTTCTATTAAACTGTATACAGTCTTCATTATACTTTTTATTTATTACTTGATTTTCACCTATTTTTAAAGTTTGAGCTTCATTCTCAACAAAATAATCAATAAAAAAGTAATCTAAAGCCATTCTTAAAAAGCTTAAATCTGGAGTATTGTAAAACAAATCAATTACTTCTAAATCCACATTTCTAATTTCAATTACATAATTTACAGTCCCAATTCCAATATTAAAACTGTTCATATACAAAATTCTTGAATTGTCCCCCTGAATATATGTCGATTTCTTATTCCCTTCTTCAACATCAACCGAATTCCCATCATCTTGATGTTCATTTAATTCATTTTCTGCGCTCAAAAATTTTTGCTGATTGCAATAATCTTTAAATTCCGTCCTAATTTTCTTGTCCGTAAAATTAACATCTAGCCCTAATTCTTTATATATATGGGGCAATTCATTAAGATTTTCCTGGCTGACCTCTATCTTGGAACTATTATCGAATGATAGAGTTTTTTTCACTCTTAATATTTCTTTGCAGCTGTCTTTTTCATCTAATACTATAGAATAAATCTTTAAATCTAATTTTTTATCAAGCATTTTTAAAATTTCATTAAGCTGAATATACGCCTGTTTATTTAATATTTTTATACCCTTAAAAAATGAATCCATTTCTAATTCTCCCTTTGCTCAATAAAAGTTATTAAATGAAATCCCTTAATAACCCTAGAGTTCTTCTCTTTTTTTCTTCATTAATTATCCAAAGGTATATTATAACAAATATTCTTTTTTGATATGTAAAAAATGGTTAATTATTCATCCCAAAAATTTTTCTTAATTATTCCTTCAAGATTCTCTAATTTCCTTCCTTGGATCTTTTTTAATAAAAATGATTTTTTATTTTCGTTTGTAACTCAAATACACATCCGGTATTGAATAAAATTTTGTTTATTATTCGAGGTCTTAGATAGTTTAAATGAATTTATGAGTTAATTAGGATGGAAAGATGATTTTTAAAAGAATTGTTGCATATATTGTATTAAGCAATGGCTATGCAAGTTTGTATTAGCAGGAATAGTCGCAAATTTAAAGAAAGAATAATTACAAACATATTTTTTATTGATTATGTAATAGCCCTCTTTATTTTTGTTCGTTATGGGCAGCAAAAAATATCTTTTAGTGTAGATCATTACAATCATCTAATTAAGAAAAATTCTGTATGTACTACAAATGCGTATACATCTACAAGAGCTAAAAATCTGGTATTAAACAAGAGTGAGTTGTAAGGAAAACAAGGGGGAGTGAAGGAACCATGATACATCGATATGAAATAGAATTTTCAGTAATGTATGGTGGCAAAGTAACAAACTTACAATCTACAATCATTCCAGCAAGTTCTTTAGAAGAAGCAAATGAAAAATTACAGTCAGAAGTTAAGCGACGATTGGGTATATGTCGTGTAAAAATTGATACTGCAAGTGTATGTAGTTCAGAGGATAGTCGATATATAATTGAACAAAAATGAAGAAAAAAGTCTTGTGCTAAACAAGACTTTTTATTTTTCATTTGAAAATTTGAAACAAAGTTTTCCATTGATTTTGTATTTGCTAATAACAGATTTCTTTCACTAACAGTCCCTTTGAAACTTACATTCAGTAAATACGAAAAATAGGAGGTAGTTCAAAAAAATACAAACTGTTAAATACCTAAAAGATTATTTTAACCCTTATGTCTGTTGCAATAAGAGCTTGTTTGCATGTGTATCACTCTTTTATGTACAATAAAAGAAAAACATCTTATGAGATGGGGAGAGGAAAACCCATGACCAGCCAACAATTAGTGAATTTACGCATTGATTTTGCTTTTAAACAATTATTTGGTACAAGTGGCAATGAGGATATTCTAATTGCGTTTTTAAATGCAATGTTACAAGGTTCTTTAGAATCTCCTATTGTTTCTTTGCAATTAGAAGACCCACACTTGCATAGAGAACATGAAGAGGATAAATTATCAATTTTAGATATTTCCGCAACACTAGATACGGGAACTAAGGTAAATGTGGAAATACAGTTAAATAATAATCATGATATGATTAAGAGAAGTTTATATTATTGGGGAAGGCTTTACACATCCCAACTTCAAAAGGGAATGCCATATAGCTCGCTCCATAAAACAATTACAATTAATTTGTTAAATTTCGTTATGTTTTCTGAATACGAGGCATTCCATACAACAGGAATTCTATGGAATCAACAACAACAGAAGGTATTAAGTGATGACATAGAAATTCATATTGTAGAGATTCCAAAACTCATGCAACAGTGGCGTAATGAACAAGTAAATCCCTGGGAAGATTCCTTTGTTCGTTGGTTATTACTACTACCAGCGAATGAAGATGAACACTTAACCCAAACATTGGAGGATATTGCGATGAACCAAGACCCTATTTTACAAAAAGCAATGGATAAATGGGAACGTATGAGTCAAGATTCTTCTTTCCGACAAGCATATGAAGCAAGGGAGAAAACGTTGATGGATGAAGCCGCAAAGTTTGCTCATGCTCGTAATGAAGGGAAAAAAGAAGGTATTCAAGAAGGATTTCAGCAAGGGAAAATACAAATGATTAAAGGTATGCATGAATTGGGTGTACCCATTGAAACGATTGCAAAAGCAAGTAAATTAAGTATAGAAGACGTTGAACATATTTTGAGAGAAAATTCATAATAAACAACTAAGAAAACAGATTGAATTTTTCAATCTGTTTTCTTAGTTGTTGTAATTTATTAGCTTATTCTTTAATTATTATTACTTTCAGCGAATGAAGATGAACCCTTAACCCAAACATTGGAGGATATTGCTACGAATCAAAATCCAATTTTACGAAAAGCAATGGTTAAGTGGGAACATATGAGTCAAGATTCTTCTTTTCGCCAAGCGTATGCAGCAAGAGAAAAGGTTTTAATGGATGAGGTCGCAAAATTCCCTCATGCAGAGCAACAAGGGATAAAAAAAGAAATGGAAGAAGGTTGCTTTTGCTAAGATACATGTAATTTTGAGTCATAAAGGAAAAACACTTCAACTTTACAGGTAAACTTTTTAATGATCAGTTACAATAAAAATGTTTAATTCTGTCCTTATAATCACACAAAAACCTGTCCAGCCAAAACATTACTCCTAAACCTATCCCCATACAACCATTTAAAAAATATTTTTATTATCATTATGGTACGTGAAATTATCAAAACAACTAAAAAGTAAATTCTGTTTCGTTTTCAAAGAAAGTGACTGTTCATATTCGTTTATAATCGATTCCGAATAAGATATCTATGCAATTTTGGTATTAAATAAACTCTTGTTTGTTATTCGAGGTTTTAGATAGTTTAGATGAATTTATCAGCGGACTGGGATGGAACAATGATTTTTTTTAGCTGTTGAATATATTTTATTATGTAATGGAGCATTTAAATTTGTTTTAGCAGGAAATGCGTGTACATCTACAAGAGCTATAGAGTAAGCGATAAAAATAGGGGCGTTTTAAGGAAAACGAGAGGAGCGAAGAAACGAGGGAATCCATTAGGTGAACTGCTGTAAGAAAAAGTCTTTATAATTCTAATGAACTGATAGACAGAATGTATCCAATAAATGTATTAAATCGGATTAATATTCGCGCTGTAGATGATAGAGGAGAATGTAATCCTCATAAGTTGAATAGTTATCTTAATCACCCTATGGTCTCAAAAAACTTGATTAATTTGATAATTAATTAAAAATATAGTTGTTTATTATTTGTGAAGTTAATAAATTTTTTTGACTCGAGATTGCGCCTTCTAGTTTTTGAGACCTTTTTATTGAAATTAGTAAATTTAATTAAAGTATATTTCAAAACAACAGCCGAAGCTTACATTATGAAAAATGATATGTATCTAAAAACGCTATTAATAATAACCCTGTTATTTTTTACAAGTATAAATGCATTTTGAAGGTGGGATTATAGAATTGATTTTATTTTTTTACTTAGGGAGGAAACAAACATGCCTGTAAACGACTATGGTGTATTAAAAGGAAAAGTCAAGGAAACTAAAA
>NZ_WIPE01000053.1:0-13525 GCF_009760835.1 Bacillus sp. EE-W1
GTGACCTTGATGTGAACATAGAGTGAAAGGTATGAGAATTTGAGAAATGATACATATAAAATGATTGTTGCGAGAGTTGTAGAGTACGAATAAATATAATAGAAAGTTTCTTGTCATAAAATGAAGTGGAGTTCGAGTATAAATAAAAGTTGAAATCTTTAAAAAAAAGGATTATGCTCAACTATATTATAAGAATATAAGGTTTATCCCGCTATGTAAGGTTTCTTATAAGCCTTTAGTTATGAGGGGAAAAGGGAGTTAGTGAACATGGAAGTAACAAAAAGACAAGGGCTGTATAATCGTTTTATACGATTAAATCCACCACAAATATTAGCACTAGGTTTTTTCTGCTTAATTGTGGTTGGCGGTTTGTTATTAAAGTTACCATTCGCAACGAAAGTACATATTAGTTGGGTAGATGCTTTCTTTACGGCAACGTCAGCAGCAACTGTAACCGGATTAGGAGTAGTAGATACTGCAAGTACGTTTACGATGTTTGGCGAGATTGTTATTATGTTTTTAATTCAAACAGGTGGTTTAGGTCTTATGACAATTGCCATTTTAATTGTTTGGGTATTAGGTAAAAAAATCGGGTTACGCCATCGATTATTAATCGGAGAGGCATTTAATCAAACAAATATAGGTGGTCTTGTAAAATTAGTAAAACGTGTCTTTATATTTTCAATTTGTATTGAGCTTATTGGAGTCATCTTTTTATCGTTTCGCTTTGTTCCAGAGTTTGGCTTTGGAAAAGGTGTATACTATAGTATTTTTCATGTTATTGCATCTTATAATAATGCTGGATTTGCTCTATGGCCGGATAATTTAACGAGGTATGTAGGAGATCCTATTGTTAATATAGGGATTTGCTCATTAATCGTAATTGGTGGTCTCGGTTTTACCGTATTAATTGATATATGGTATAGTCGTAGCTTTCGAAAATTATCCCTTCATTCTAAAATCATGATTGTTGGAACGGTAGCGTTAAATGTTATAGCAATGATTGTGATTTTTGTATTGGAATATAATAATGTGAAGACGTTAGGAGATTTACCTTTAAATGAAAAGTTATGGGCTTCTTTCTTCCAAGGTATTACTCCTCGTACTGCTGGATTTAATACAGTTGACTACGGGGGGATGGAAGAATCATCTATATTATTTACGATGGTTTTAATGTTTATTGGTGCAGGAAGTGTATCGACAGGTGGAGGGATTAAATTAACAACGTTTGTTATTTTAGTTACATCCGTCCTTTCTTTCTTTAGAAAAAAAGAGGAAATCGTTTTATTTCAGCGCACGATAAAAATGTCAACAGTAACGAGAGCGTTAGCCATTGCTGTTGCCAGTCAAATACTCATTTTTGCAGCAGTATTTGTATTAATGCTTACAGAAAACTTTAGTTTTATTCAGTTACTATTTGAAACAATTTCAGCGTTTGGAACAGTAGGGTTAACGATGGGGATTACTGCAAAGTTATCAGCGTTTGGAAAATGTATTATTATGTTTGTTATGTTTTGTGGATTAATTGGACCGTTAACACTTGTTTTTTCTTTAGCGCGACCAGCAAAACAAAAAATTAAATATCCATCGGAAGATGTATTTACAGGATAAGGTATCCCGCATAAGCGAGATACCTTTTTCTTTTTAAAAAAGGGAGAACAATAATCCGACAAGTGCTACTCGGAATAAAATTGCAATGAGTGCTGCAATTCCGCCGACAATCGCAGCGATACCACCAGTTACAGTAGCTCCGCGATTATAAGCGTAAATTCCTAGTAATACAGAAACAAGACCAAATAATGTTGGGAAGGTAAAGAGTGATAAGATAGATAAGGCAAGAGCGATAAAGCCAGCAGTTGATCCAGCGGCGGACGATCTTACATCATCTTTATTATCTTTCTCATCGTAATCATAATCAATGCGCTGTGGTGCAACCTCAGCTGCATATTCTTCTTTATAGTCACTATAATCACTATCTATTCTATCTCTTTTTTTATACTCATCAAATTTCTCAGTCAAAGTCATGGCTCCTTTCATAACAAGGTTCAATAGTAGTATGCATCTCTTTTTCTTTTTTATCCCGCTATTGTAGCCCGTAAACATCTGATTGCTGATGGCTAATAATCAATGGGGGATGAACAAAGCCCTGCTGATTAAAGTTTCACTTTATCCGAACGAGTACAAGGCGTAATTCCACTTAGAAGAGTAAAATTGTTTTTTTGAAATAGGAAAAGTTAGTATGACTTCCTCTATTTTGGAAAGTATAAAAAAGAATAATGAGGAAAGGGTGCAATACATAATGGAACATCCAATTGAAGATTTAATGAAAACAGCAATGACAAATTTAAAAGAGATGGTAGATGTAAATACGATTGTCGGAAGTCCAGTTTCAACAGCTGATGGAAATGTAGTATTAACAGTATCTCAAGTGGCTTTTGGTTTTGGTGCCGGCGGAAGTGACTTTAAAGGTGATTTTATTTCCGAAAAGCATAATAACGGACAAGGGCAGCATAAAGAGAAGAAGCAAAGCCATCCATTTGGAGGCGGAAGCGGGGCTGGGGTTTCTATTAGCCCAGTTGCTTTTTTAGTAGTCGGTTCTAACGGTGTGCAAGTATTACACCTCAATAGTAGTACACATTTAATTGAAAAGGCTTTAAATACGGTACCAAGCACTGTAGATAAATTTGTAAATGGTCGCCAAAAGTGAACTTGCATTTTTTAGGAATTATGATATATTAGAAAAAGTGCGCTTTAAGATGATCGGAATAATTGAACTGTAAATATATATGATGTGTGGAATAAGGGAGAGGAATTTATGATTAATATCAAAAACTTAGTAGTTGGCTTATGTATGTTAGTAAGCGGTTTTGTTGTATATGTAATAAAAGAAAAAGCTCCATTCTAAAACAGACAAACCGTTACTGTCTGTTTTTAATTTACAAAAAATGTTGACAAGTTATTGTATTAGTGTTAAAATTTTAATTCGTGTCTCGGTTACAGCTAGTGTAAAGTAAATAAATCTTATAAATATAATACGAAAAGTTTGCGAAAGATCGGGTAGTCTTACCAACAACTTTTGTGAACAAACCCTATAAATTATTATTGTAGGCTTTATATGTATACTAGTGAATCAAGGAGCGGTCAGTGGAACCGTAATGATGAGAGAGAGGTAGGGCTTTCATCCAGTATATGTTACTTTCCCGTTAGGTGAATATAAAAAAGAGGACTCCTTTTGAAAAGGAGTCCTCTTTCTTTTTGTATAATACATTTAAGTGCGGCTCTCTACTTGCTGACAAATTTCATCTGTTGTTAAACCATGAGCTGCAATTACCGATCCCTTAATTGATGCATCTGCAATACCCATCATATTAGAATCTTGCCCAGTTACAACACAACAATCGCACCCTTGTGCATCCTGTTCGGAGCCAAGGGTAACAACTTCATGTCCCTGTTGCTGAAGAGCTTGTTGAACATCTGTTAATGAGTTTTCAACGCCAATTCTAGCCATAATTCTCACCTCCTACCATCTAGTTGCTAGTATGCTCAAGTCCACTGCATATATTTATGAAAAGACGGTAGGAAGTAAATCTTTGTTTAGTCGTTATATACACCAGTAAGCATTTGACTTACGAATTGATCGTTTAAAGTATCTTGGGCAGAAGAAGTATTTGAATGAATGTCAATTGAAGCAATAAAATTATTATGTTCTTTATTATTTGGTTCTACCTCTACATAATTATCGAATTTACAAAAACCTTTCGTATCCATTAGATCAAATAGTTGAAGCATTTCTACTACCTCTTGTCTCGTTCCTTTAATTTGTACACACGCCATATTGATTTCCTCCTTCATTTTGACAAATTGTTTTTTAAAAATAGGATTATGATTACGAAACGAAAAATATGAATGTTATTTTTAGACAGCGTTATTTTTATTATTTTCCCCCTTTTTCAGCAAAAGTCGTTATATATTACCGAATTTATAAAAACGGACGTCCGTTTATTGAATACAATAGATTCGTATCAATTGATGAAAATCCTTCTTTTAAACAAATATTTTTTTTAGTGGAAATTGACGAAAAAAATTTTTTGACTTTTTGTAAACGTTAACAATGCTGTTAAATCAATATAATCAAAGATGTACGTACGATTAAAAATTATAAATTTTCTAAAAATTAACTTGATTTATTTAGAAAGGAGAGTAAACTAGGAAACAATAAAAAATTCATAGAACATAGGAGGCGCTTTCCAGTGAACGAGCAATGGATTTTCTTAAATGGAGAATTTGTTCCAAAAGACGAGGCAAAAGTTTCAGTATATGATCATGGTTATTTATATGGCGATGGAGTATTTGAAGGAATTAGAGTATATAGCGGTAATGTTTTCCGTTTGAGAGAGCATCTTGTCCGGTTATATGAATCAGCAAAATCCATCATGTTAGAAATTCCATATTCTTTAGATGAAGTAACGAATATTGTTGTTGAGACGATTCGACAAAATAAATTATCTAATGGATACATTCGCCTTGTTGTATCGAGAGGAGCAGGAAATCTTGGATTAGATCCTGATTCTTGTAAGAAACCGAATGTAGTAGTAATTGCAGAACAACTATCTTTATTCCCGCAAGAATATTATGAAAAGGGGATTCCAGTTGTAACAGTTGCAACGCGCCGAAACCGTCCAGATGTTTTGTCGCCTCAAGTAAAATCTTTAAATTACTTAAACAATATTTTAGTTCGTATTGAAGCGAAATTAGCTGGAGTACAAGAAGCACTTATGTTAAATGATCAAGGATACGTAGCTGAAGGCTCAGGAGATAACGTGTTTATTGTAAAAGGAAATAAATTAATTACACCACCAAGTTCTGCTGGAGCGTTAGAAGGCATTACACGAAACGCTATATTAGAAATCGGTGAAAAACTTGGATATGACGTTAGAGAAGAGTTATTTACAAGGCATGATGTATATGTAGCTGATGAAGTATTTTTAACAGGAACGGCTGCTGAAGTAATTGCTGTTACGACAGTAGATGGTAGAACGATTGGTTTAGGGCAAACAGGTCTACATACGAATCGTTTATTAGAAGAATTCCGAAAGTTAGTTGTAGAAGATGGAGAGAAGATTTACGAAGAAAATAAAGTTGGATAACAACTCTTTATAACAATAAGAAAGCGTTGAGAGGGAGGAGTAGTTGATTGTGAAGCCTCACAGAGAGTCGGTGGTTGCTGAAAACCGATGGTTCACGTCGACGAACATCGCCCTTGAGTGCTAAGCTGAAGCATTTGTCTAGGCTTAGACGGTAGCTCCGTTATTAGCTAGACTCATTTATGGGTCACTGAGGCAAGAGTATTCTTGCGAAGAAGGGTGGTACCGCGAAATCTTTCGTCCCTTCAGCACATAGCTGGAGTGTGGACGTAGGATTTTTTTTATTGATAAAAATTTTCAAAAAGGGGGCTTATAAGAACAATGTCTTCAAAAACGCAAGAGAAACTGGCAACTGGTGCACAGCTATTGTTAGAAGCGTTAGAAAAGGAAGGAGTAGAAGTGATTTTCGGTTATCCTGGTGGTGCTGTTTTACCTCTTTATGATGCACTCTATGACTGTGAAATTCCGCATATTTTAACAAGGCATGAGCAAGGAGCTATTCACGCCGCGGAAGGGTATGCCAGAATTACTGGCAATCCAGGGGTTGTCATTGCAACGAGTGGGCCAGGTGCTACAAATGTTATTACCGGTCTAGCAGATGCGATGATTGATTCATTACCACTTGTTGTATTTACAGGGCAAGTAGCAACGACGTTAATTGGAAGTGATGCTTTCCAAGAAGCGGATATTATGGGGCTTACGATGCCGGTGACAAAACATAACTATCAAGTGCGAAAGGCTTCAGATTTACCTCGAATTATTAAAGAAGCATTTCATATTGCTAGAACAGGAAGACCAGGCCCAGTCGTTATTGACCTTCCGAAAGATATGGTAGTAGAGCAAGGAGAACGCTGTAATGACGTACAAATGGATTTACCAGGATACAACCCTAATTATGAACCAAATTTACTCCAAATAAACAAATTATTACAAGCAATTAGCGCTGCAAACAAGCCGTTAATTTTAGCTGGAGCAGGTGTATTGCATGCGAAGGCTTCGAAAGAGTTAACAAGTTTTGCTCGTAAATATGAAATTCCTGTTGTGCATACATTACTTGGTCTTGGTGGGTTTCCGCCAGATGATGAACTTTTTCTAGGGATGGGAGGAATGCACGGTTCTTACACAGCCAATATGGCGTTATATGAATGCGACTTACTTATTAATATAGGTGCAAGATTCGACGATCGTCTTACTGGGAATTTAGCTTATTTTGCTAAAAAGGCGACTGTTGCGCATATCGATATTGATCCAGCCGAAATCGGAAAAAATGTGCCGACTGAAATTCCTATTGTTGCAAGTGCTAAGCGAGCTTTGGAAGTATTACTTCAACCAGAAGGAAAGAAAGAAAATCATCATGAATGGATCTCTTTACTAAAGAGTAGAAAAGAAAAGTATCCATTCTCTTATAAACGAAATTCTGAAAGTATTAAGCCTCAATACGCAATTGATATGTTATATGAAATTACGAAAGGAGAAGCGATTGTAACAACAGATGTTGGGCAACATCAAATGTGGGCGGCACAATATTATCCGCTCAAAAATCCAGATAAATGGGTAACTTCAGGAGGATTAGGAACGATGGGATTTGGGTTTCCAGCAGCAATTGGTGCGCAAATTGCAAAGCCTGAGGAACTAGTTATTGCAATTGTAGGTGACGCTGGATTTCAAATGACCTTGCAAGAATTAAGTGTGTTAAAAGAACACTCATTGCCTGTTAAAGTATTTATTTTAAATAATGAAGCTTTAGGAATGGTAAGACAATGGCAAGATGAATTTTATAATCAAAGATACTCGCACTCTTTACTGTCGTGTCAACCAGATTTCGTCGCTCTTGCGAATGCGTATGGCATAAAAGGAGTTCGTATAGATGATCCACTTCTTGCAAAGAAGCAAATAAAGCAGGCGATTGAATTAAAAGAACCGGTCGTAATTGATTGCCGTGTACTTCAATCAGAAAAGGTAATGCCGATGGTTGCGCCAGGGAAAGGTGTTCACCAAATGGAGGGAGTGGAAAAAAGGTGAAGAGAATTGTTACAGCGACAGTTCGAAATCAAAGTGGTGTATTAAACCGAATTACGGGTGTTATGACACGAAGACATTTTAATATTGAAAGTATTTCAGTAGGTCATACGGAATCATCGGACATATCGCGGATGACGATTGTTGTACACGTTGAAAATGAACAGCAAGTGGAGCAGTTAATTAAACAACTTCATAAGCAAATTGATGTTCTGAAAGTATCAGATATTACAGAAGAAGCGATGATCGCAAGAGAACTTGCACTTATTAAAGTAGCAACATCAGTAGCAAGAGCAGAATTATATAGTTTAATTGAACCGTTTCGAGCCGCTGTAATAGATGTTGGGAAGGATTCCATAGTTGTGCAAGTAACTGGTACGCAGGAGAAAGTAGAAGCATTAATTGAATTACTTCGTCCGTATGGTTTGAAAGAAATTGCTAGAACAGGTGTAACAGCATTTACGCGTAGTATGAAAAAACAAGATAAGCAAGTTATGTTAATTCAATAATCATTTAAATATAGGGGGAAATGAAAATGACAAAAGTTTATTATGAGAAAGATGTAACGGTAAATGTATTAAAAGAAAAGAAAGTAGCAATCATTGGATATGGTTCGCAAGGTCATGCGCATGCGCAAAACTTACGTGATAACGGATTTGATGTAGTAATAGGTTTAAGAAAAGGGAAGTCTTGGGATAAAGCGAAAGAAGATGGATTTTCTGTATATACAGTAGCAGAAGCAGCGGAAAAAGCTGATGTAGTAATGATTCTACTACCAGATGAACTCCAGCCAGAAGTATATGAAGCGGAAATTGCGCCAAATTTAAAGGCAGGAAATTCTCTCGTTTTTGCACACGGATTTAATGTTCACTTTGATCAAGTGAAACCACCAGCTAATGTAGATGTATTTCTAGTAGCGCCAAAAGGGCCAGGGCATCTTGTGCGCCGTACATTTGCTGAAGGCGCAGCTGTTCCTGCATTATTTGCAGTATACCAAGATGCAACAGGAGTTGCGACTGAAAAGGCACTTTCTTATGCTGATGGGATTGGAGCGACGAGAGCTGGTGTATTAGAAACGACATTTAAAGAAGAAACAGAAACAGATTTATTTGGAGAGCAAGCTGTGCTTTGCGGTGGAGTAACTGCGCTAGTAAAAGCTGGATTTGAAACGTTAGTTGATGCTGGTTATCAACCGGAACTTGCATATTTTGAATGTTTACATGAACTAAAACTAATCGTTGACCTGATGTATGAAGGCGGACTTGAAAATATGAGATATTCAGTTTCAGATACAGCGCAGTGGGGCGACTTCGTATCAGGACCACGCGTTGTAACGGAAGATACGAAGAAAGCGATGGGTGCAGTGCTAGCAGAAATTCAAGATGGTACATTTGCAAGAGGCTGGATTGCAGAGCATAAAGCAGGAAAACCAAATTTCCATGCGACAAATGAGAAAGAGAATGAACACGAAATTGAAGTAGTTGGACGTAAATTACGTGAAATGATGCCGTTTGTACAGCCGCGAGTAAAGGCAGGGGTCAAATAATATGAAGCAGATTTTGTTCATGGATACGACGCTACGTGATGGCGAACAATCACCAGGAGTAAATTTAAATGAACAAGAGAAATTGCAAATTGCAAGGCAATTAGAGAGACTAGGTATTAATGTCATGGAAGCTGGTTTTGCAGCAGCTTCCGAAGGGGATTTTCAATCGGTAAAACGCATCGCAAATACCATTCAAAATGCTACAGTTATGAGTTTAGCTAGAGCGAAAGAAAGTGATATTCGAAGAGCATATGAAGCGGTGAAAGGTGCTGTATCTCCTCGTTTACACGTATTTTTAGCTACAAGTGATATTCATATGAAATATAAACTTTGTATGTCAAAAGAAGATGTATTAGATAGTATTCACCGCTCGGTTACACTCGGGAAATCATTATTTCCGACAGTACAATTTTCTGCAGAAGATGCGACAAGAACAGCAAGAGATTTTTTAGCTGAAGCAGTTGAAGTTGCGATTCGTGCAGGAGCGAATGTAATTAATATTCCAGATACAGTTGGATATACGAATCCAGAAGAATATTATTCTCTTTTTAAATACTTACAAGAATCCGTTCCTTCATATGAAAAAGCAATTTTCTCTTGTCATTGTCACGATGATCTTGGGATGGCAGTAGCAAATTCATTAGCTGCGGTTGAAGGCGGAGCGTTGCAAGTAGAAGGAACAATTAATGGAATTGGAGAAAGAGCAGGTAATGCGGCGCTAGAAGAGGTCGCAGTTGCTCTTCATATTAGAAAAGATTTCTATAAGGCGGAGTCTTCTATGACGCTAAAAGAAATTAAAGCGACGAGTACATTAGTAAGCAGATTAACAGGTATGGTTGTACCGAAAAATAAAGCGATCGTTGGAGCGAATGCATTTGCTCATGAATCCGGAATTCATCAAGATGGTGTTTTAAAAGAAGTGACAACATATGAAATTATTGAACCAGCGCTAATAGGCGAATCTCAAAATCTATTCGTACTTGGAAAACATTCTGGACGTCACGCGTTTACAGAAAAAATGAAAGAGCTTGGCTATGAATTTACAAAGGAAGAACGAGATGCGGTGTTTGAAGCGTTCAAAAAATTAGCTGATCGTAAGAAGGAAATTACTGAGGAAGATTTACGTGCACTTATGCTTGGTGAAGCAGCATTTGCAGCTCAGCAATATAACATTACGCAACTACAAGTTCATTTCGTATCAAATAGTACACAATGCGCGACAGTTGTACTAAAAGACGAAGAAGGAAATGCATACGAAGATGCAGCCACTGGTTCTGGTAGTATTGAGGCGATCTATAATGCAATCCAAAGAATTTTAGGATTAGAATGTGAATTGGCGGATTATCGCATACAATCTATTACACAAGGTCAAGACGCACTGGCTCATGTTCATGTTGAATTAAAAGAAGGAACGCATCAAGTATCAGGTTTTGGTGTTGCGCAAGATGTATTGGAAGCGTCGGCAAGAGCATATGTCCATGCAGCAGGGAAATTAAAATCTCTTATAGCGCTTGTGAAATAAGTGTTTGATGGGTGAGGGAGAAGTTTCCTTACCTATCAAATTAAAGTTCTGAAAATTCAGTTAAAAGGAGTGTTGAAATTGGAAAAACGTATCGTTTGTTTAGCTGGTGATGGTGTTGGCCCGGAAATTATGGAAAGTGCGAAAGAAGTATTGCATATGGTAGAAAGGTTATATGGACATCATTTTCACTTACAAGATGAGTACTTTGGCGGGAGTGCTATCGATTTAAATGGGCAACCATTACCACAACGAACGCTTGCCGCTTGTTTAGCAAGTGATGCGGTTTTACTTGGAGCGGTTGGTGGACCAAGGTGGGATAGCGCGAAAGAAAGACCGGAGAAAGGATTATTAGCTCTAAGAAAAGGACTTGGAGTATTTGCGAACGTTCGCCCTGTAACGGTAGAAAGCGCAACGGCACATTTATCGCCATTAAAAAACGCTGATGAAATTGATTTCGTTGTTGTTCGTGAATTAACAGGCGGAATTTATTTTTCTTATCCGAAAGAACGAACGGACGAAGTAGCAACAGATACACTTACGTATCATCGTCATGAAATTGAACGGATCGTTTCTTATGCCTTTCAATTAGCGAGTAAGCGGAAGAAAAAAGTAACATCTATTGATAAGGCGAATGTTTTAGAATCTAGTAAACTATGGAGAACTATTACGGAAGAAGTAGCACTTCGTTATCCAGACGTTGAACTAGAACATATTTTAGTAGATGCAGCTGCGATGGAGTTAATTCGGAATCCAGGACGGTTTGATGTAATTGTAACGGAAAATTTATTTGGGGATATTTTGAGTGACGAGGCTTCAGTATTAGCGGGATCATTAGGAATGCTTCCATCAGCAAGTCATGCGGAAAAGGGACCTTCATTATACGAGCCTATTCACGGATCAGCACCGGATATTGCCGGGAAAAATAAGGCAAATCCAATTGCAATGATGCGCTCTGTTGCAATGATGCTTGGGCAATCATTTGAATTAACGAGAGAAGGGAATGCAATTGAATCTGCGATATCTGCAGTTCTTAAATTAGGAAAATGTACAGCAGATATCGGAGGAGATGAGACGACAACTTCATTTACGAAGGCAGTTATACAAGAGATGGAAGAGCAAGCGTTAGTAGGGAGAGGGAGATAATGGGAAAAAGGCTGCTAGATAAACTTTGGGAAAGACACGTAGTTACGACAAACGAAAATGGATTAGATTTATTATATATCGATCTTCATCTTGTTCATGAAGTAACGTCACCGCAAGCCTTTGAAGGCTTGCGGCTTACAAATCGAACGGTTCGCAGATCGGATTTAACATTCGCAACGATGGATCATAATATTCCAACGAAAGATGTTTGGAATATTACCGATCGCATTGCGAAGCAGCAACTAGATACACTCCGGGAAAATTGTAAACAATTTCAGGTGCCGTTAGCGGATATCGGGGATGAAGAGCAAGGGATTGTTCATGTTATCGGACCAGAACTTGGACTTACACAACCAGGAAAAACAATTGTTTGTGGTGATAGTCATACAGCAACGCATGGTGCGTTTGGCGCACTAGCATTTGGCATTGGTACGAGTGAAGTGGAGCATGTATTGGCAACGCAAACGTTATGGCAACGAAAGCCGAAAGCGATGGGTATTGAGTTAAAAGGAAAATTACAGAAAGGTGTTTACGCAAAAGATATTATTTTGCATTTCCTTTCAAAGTACGGTGTAGCAGTTGGAACTGGATATGTAATGGAATTTTACGGAGATACGATTGAGGCTATGGAGATGGAAGAGAGAATGACGCTTTGTAATATGGCAATTGAAGGAGGAGCAAAGGCTGGTATTATAGCACCAGATGAAAAAACATTTGCTTATGTAAAAGGACGTAAATATGCACCGAAAGACTTTGAAACATTCGAGAAGAAATGGTCTGAACTTTATACAGATTCAGATGCAATTTATGATTTGCATATTTCGATAGATGTGACGGATTTAGCACCGTACGTTACATGGGGAACAAACCCGAGTATGGGTGTTCGTATTGATGAAAAATTGCCAGAAAAGCAGGATGCAAATGACGAAAGAGCATTTTCTTATATGGGATTAAGCCCTGGACAAAGCACGTATGACATTCCTGTTCAGCATGTTTTCATTGGATCTTGTACAAATTCCAGGCTTTCTGATTTAGAAATTGCTGCATCTGTTGTGAAAGGGAGAAAGGTAAAAGAAGGTGTGCGAGCGCTCGTTGTGCCTGGATCGAAAAGAGTAAGAGAAGCTGCGATGCAAAAAGGGCTACATCACATATTTGAAGAAGCTGGATTTGAATGGAGAGAACCTGGATGTTCAATGTGTCTTGGAATGAATCCAGATCAAGTACCTGAAGGAGAACATTGTGCTTCGACTTCAAATCGTAATTTTGAAGGAAGACAAGGAAAAGGGGCACGAACACATTTAGTTAGCCCAGCAATGGCGGCAGCAGCTGCGTTATACGGTCATTTTGTTGATACTAGAAAGGAGAGTTATGATGGAGCCATTTCGTATTCATAAAGGTACTGCTGCAGTACTGATGAATAATAACATTGATACAGATCAAATTATTCCGAAGCAATACTTAAAGAGAATTGAAAGGACGGGATTTGGAAAATATTTATTCGATGAATGGCGTTATGATAATAACCGCCATGAAAACCCTAATTTTCCGCTTAATGCACAAAATAGAAAAGGAGCAAGTATATTAATTACAGGTGATAATTTTGGTTGTGGTTCTTCAAGAGAACATGCTCCGTGGGCGCTTGCTGATTATGGTTTTCGCGTTATTATCGCCGGCGGGTTTGCAGATATTTTTTATATGAATTGTATGAAAAATGGTATGTTACCAATTGTAATGGATAAAGAAATGCGAGAACAACTTGCCATAACGGATGCGAGAGAACAAATAGAAGTAGATTTAGAGAATGAGGTAATTAAAACAAGTACGCACAGGTTTCATTTTACAATCGAGAAAATGTGGAAAGAGAAATTATTAAATGGTCTAGACGAAATTAGTATTACGATGCAATATGAACAAGAAATTGTAGAGTATGAAAGGAGAGTAGCTTTACATTAAGAAATAACGGAATGTTCAAAAAGTATTTACATTCAGAATTAAGTATTATATACTATGTAAAAATCAGAGGAGAAAGGGAGTAAGTATTATGAATATCATGCAATCTATTAAAGTGCTTACACAACTACATCATCATACATAAAGCCCTTGAACCTAGCGTGAAAACGTGTAGGTACAAGGGTTATTCCCGTTGTACCT
>NZ_WIPE01000102.1:0-14967 GCF_009760835.1 Bacillus sp. EE-W1
AAAAGCGGAAGCGGCTCGTTCAGAATCGCTTCCTAGAAAGAGACCCATTTGGGTCTCTTTTTTTATTCAAAAAACACTTCTCCTTTAACATCATAAAACAAAATTGGAAATCCTTCTCAAAAAGTGAGATAATTAATACTATAGAATCGTTCACACATATAAAAGTAAAAAACATAGGGGGACGACACATGCCAAAAATGGGGAACACTTTCTTAACAATTCAAGAACTAGAAAAGAAAAAAGAGTATTTATTAGATCTTTCATCCGTTATACCAACATGGAATGCGAGCTATCAATTTTTATTTAAAGAAATTCAGCAAGAATTATTGAGTAAAGTAAATGAAAAAATTGAAAGACATCAATTCATTTTAAATATATGTGCAGATCAACAGGTAGGGGCATAATGTATTACATACAATTGTGATATATAAAAAAGAGACCTCAATCGGTCTCTTTTTTATATTTTAAGATAGCCAATCTAATTTCCTAATCCCTAACTTATCGACTGGTAAACGAAGTGAGCCATAAAAGTGCTTCATAAATTGCTCAGAGCGGTTCACATCGTGTAAAATGGCTTCTAAGCGATCTCTATATATGCTTTTTTGTTCTTCATTTCCCGTTTGGTAATATCGTTCGACTGTTTCAAAGTAGTGAAGTGGGAACAGGAGCCTTGCAAATAATAGGCGCCAACCAAATGAGGATAGCGAATAATTCCGTTCATAATCTGTAACAAATTGAACGATTGTTTGCTCCCAGTCTTTCTTTTTTTCTATCATCATATAGCGGATTAATTCTGCCATATCTCGAGTTGGGTGATCATACACCCAATCGAAAGGAAGTTTGAGGCGCTTCGTTTGATGCCATAATAAGGGTGTGAATCGTTCTTGGCAAATTGTTGCTGCATCAGTCATTTGCGGCGTATCATCCATCTCTGTATCGACAACATACTGAATTGCATTTTCTGCAACTCCTAAGTAATACGGGAAGGATTCAATAAACAATTGATCGAATACGTCTGTAGGGTGGTTCATCACTTGTGATTGCCAAAACTTTTCTAATTGATCGAGCCTTTTTTCCCATAACGCTTTCCATTCGCCTATGCGGCTTAATTGCTCGATTTCTTCTGGAAAGAATGCACCTCGTTTATGGAATATAGAAAGCTCACTTCCTAATGATGTAGCATGTCGTTCTAACGCACGCATACCTTTTAATAAGCAGTAATTTTGTTCTTCTATCTCACTTACATAGTAGCCGTGTATAGTCGGAACGAAAGTCGCTACAGTTATATCCCCTTGCTGGTTCATATAATCACTGAGCTTTTTCATCTCTACAAGTACTTCTTCCTCCATTTCTCCAATTGGAACAAGTACATAAATTTTGTTGCGAATCCAAAAGCTTTTATAGGGGCCAAGGGGGATTAATTCTTTAACATGCATATGATAATGCTCATAAATATGATGAATCATCGCAGTCGCCACCTATGGTTTTTCTTTATATATATGAGCTTGTGCTCGCCTTTCATTCCTATGCACATGATAAAGCAACGAAACGTATACAAATACTAAAAAGAAAAAAAGGTGATAAACATGAAAGAATCAAATCAACTACAAGAAAGAGCATTACAACTATTACAAGAACGTGGTGTAACAATTGACGATATTGCTGAGCTTGTTCATTTTCTTCAAAAAAAATATCATCCAAATTTAGAGATGTCAGAATGCCGTTATAACGTTGAGCGTGTATTATCAAAACGTGAAGTACAAAACGCACTGATTACTGGTATCGAACTCGATGTCCTTGCTGAAAAAGGAATGTTAAGTGAGCCGTTACAAGATATCGTAAAACGTGATGAAGGCTTATACGGAATTGATGAAGTGATCGCACTTTCTATCGTTAATGTGTACGGCTCTATCGGTTTCACGAACTTTGGATATATCGATAAATTAAAACCTGGTATTTTAGAATTCTTAAATGATAAATCATCTGGAAAGGTGCATACATTCCTTGATGATATCGTTGGCGGGATCGCTGCCGCTGCTTCAAGCCGTTTAGCACACAGAGCTGAGCATTCGGAATAATAAAACATGAAAGACCGTCAGTTTCATACTGACGGTCTTTCATATTTCATGAGCATAAATTCTCTTCCGCGACTCAAAAAAATAGGACCTTGCTGAAAACCTATGTTTTTATATAGCGTAATCGCTCTTGTATTAAATGTCGCTACACTAAGTCGGAACGTTTTTGGCTTATATTCTTTCGCAGCAAATGCTATCCCCGCTTGAAAAAACATTTTTCCCAGCCCTTTCCCTGTTAACGCTGGCTTCATGCCAAGTCCGACATCAATTACATCTTCTCCATCATATAAATGAGCATCTCTTCCCCCTGGCACTTGTGCATTTTCCCCAAAACAAAAATAGCCGATAAACTCCCCCTTATCGTCACAACAACCGTAATACGTCCCATCTAATAATTCTTCTATCGCTTCTTCCTCTCCTGAAAAACTATACAAATCATAAGGTTCTTCATACGCCCACGTATTTATCTCATTTGCTTCTTCTACCGTTAACTTATGTATATTCATCCTTCTCTCCCCTAATCGAATATTCTATATATACTCATTCATTTTTCGTGCCTCATTTCCCTCTAATAGGAATATGCACAATTGCATACGCACACCTATAAATCAAATGGTACAATTTATTTGAATCGCTGTTGCTACACTTCTTGATCAAAGAAAAGGCGTTAAAACGGATATTAGCGCCTTATCAAACTCAAGCAATTGGCACATTTTGTCATCATGAAAGACACTCAAAAGAGTGTCTTTTTTTTATATCTTACAAGGACTTACTCATTTAAAAGTATAAATACATAAAATAATGTAACTCTTTACACACATGAATCTTTTTCTAAAAGTTGTGAAGTAGACTCAAAATAAAAAAAGCACTCTTGGCTAGAGTGCTTTTTACTTTCAAACAAGGAGGTTACATAATATGGATAGTACTCTCGTATTTAACTTCGGCATTGGTATTGTTATTATTTTATTTGTTTTCTTTGTTCTTTGTATGAGTGGGGTATAGCAATCTTTTATGCTGATAACTCCTTTAAAGTATCACTTAATTTAAACTTTCTTAATTGTAATGACGCAATCAATGCTGCCCCCGCTCCAAGCATCACGCTAGCTAGAGCCAGTATGACAACTTGATTATACGGAATAATAATAACCGTTAACTCTAAGCTTGATAACACGATATAGCTAAACATAATCCCACCAAAAATTCCGATACAACCAGCTATCGCTCCAAGTAAAGTTCCCTCTAATAAAACGATCCTTCTCATTTGCTTCGGAATAGCTCCTACCGCACGAATCATACTAATTTCAGCACGTCTTTCATGCAAACTTGCGACAATTGCATTCATTAATCCTATGCCAGAAATAATGAAAACAATTACAACTAACAAGCGAATTAACATCATCATTTGCGATAATAACTGCTCTTGTTCTTTCAATAAATCATAACTGTTTATAACTTCTACATTCTCTTTATTCTTTGTAATTTCTTTTACTTGCTTCTTAATCCCTTCAAATGATTGATTAGAATTAATCATAATTTGAATTGCTTCATATCCTTGTACGTGAAACTTATCGCGAGCCCATTGTTCATTCACAAAAATATCCAAACTCCTTAACCTTAATCCTTGCTCAATAATCGAAACGACTTTAATTCTTTGTTTTTCTTTCCCTTTTCCTTGTACGTCAACCGTATCATGCAACTGAAGCCCTAAGTTTTTAGCCACTTCTTTCGTAATGACTCCCTCACCATCTTGTAATGGCTTATTTAAAGGTTGTCCTGCAATCACTTTCGCCTTTGTTACTTTCTGGTACGCTACAATATCGTTACCTACAACTTCCATTGAATCATAGTTCAAATTGTTTTTTTTCATAAATTCATACCACTCTTGATTCGCTTTTTTAAAGTCATAATTCACAAGCTTTGCTGTAAAGTCAGTAGCATTCCCAACACTCGATTCCACACCATCAATTTTTCTAACCTTCTCCATCCAACTAAACGGTAATGTTTCTATTCCTTGCGACTCTACTGGAATTCTTACTACTAAGTCCGCTGGTAAATGTTTTTGTAACCCTTTTTTCATACCTTCATACATAGAATTTACATACATCGTTCCAACAAGTGCTAACATAAAACCAAATGCTAGTATAGCAACCGACACAGCTGCCTTATTCCGATAACGAATTACATTCCGGCTACTAATCGTCGTTTCAATTCGTAATATCATTTGGAACGGTTTTGCAATCACTGGTGCTATTACGCGAATAAATAACGGAATCGCCAATAACAAACCAACTGCAAATAACAGCGCTCCTATCGCACTTAGATTGAAACCGATATACTGCTCTAATATGCTACCCGTGAGTCCAATAACGGTACCAATGATTAAAATGCTAAGGCTAAAAGCACTCCATCTTTTTTCTTTTTTCTCATTACTAGGAAGACCTGGCCGAAGTGCTTGAACAGGTGGAATCTTTCTAACCATGAAAGCCGGTATAATAGCTCCTATGACAGACATAACAATCCCTAGTAAAAACGTAATGAGTAGAACCTCACCTGAGATTGAGAATGATGCTTTCCCTGCCCCCTCAATATTCACCCATTTGTTAATGAATGATGCTGCAATTGTTTGCGTACCTGCCCCAAGAATAACCCCTGCTAGCGATCCGATTGCTCCGATGCATAAAGCCTCTAATAAAACGACTAATATAATTTGATTTGGGTTACTACCGAGTGCACGTAATAATGCCCACTGCTTAAATCGACTTCTAACAGATAAGAAGAAACTTCCCATTATTAAAAGAGCTACAACAAATAAAGCAATACCACCTAAACTAAAAATTAACGGCTTCATTACATTTAGTCGTTCAAACGCCTTATCAACATAAGTACGTTGATCCACCTTTATATTTTCTATCTTCTTATTTACATCAAGAGCAATTGCTCTTTTCACATTTACATCGGCGGTTTTCACTTGAACGAGGTTGAATTGATTTGATAGATTTAATTCTTTTTGAAGCCAATGGATTGGAAAATAAGCACTATGCCCCATTGCTGCCATTAGCGGTGGATTTAAAATCCCGACGACTTTCACATTCTTTTCTCCATGCTGCGGGAATGGCAACTTAATCGTATCTCCTACTCTTATATTTTCACGATCTGTATACCCTTTTGTCAGTGCTACTTCAGCACCTTCTTTCGGATATCGCCCTTCTACTATTTTATAAGAATGCATTTCTGGAGAATCTTGCTCAACACCCCAATAGGACGGTTTTCCCGATAACTCTTTATAATTTGGAAAAGGATATGGTATAAGTACTTTTGATATTTTTTCAGCATTTTCTAAGCCATCTATTCCTTTTAAACTTTCATTATTTAAATACATATCATTTTTTATATAACCAAATTGTAAATTATAATCTCCATACCGGCTTACTACTTGTTCCTTCACACTTTTCTCTACTGATTGATTGCCTAGCAATAACATCGTCGCTAACATAACACCTAAAGCTGCACCGAGGGCAATCAACATATTTCGCAGCCAATTTTGTTTCATCGATTTTACCGCATATTTAATTACCCATCGCATCACCTTTACCTCCTACTTTAAAGTGACGATTCATAATCTCTTGAATGTGGATAACTTGTTGCGGGATATTTCGAAACTTCCACCCTTTACTTTCAGCATGTTCATGAATCACTTCACCATCTAATAAGAAAACAACTTTATCCGCATGAGCGGCTACGAACGGGTCGTGCGTTACAATGACAGCTGTTTGCCCTAACTCATCACACGCATTGCGAAGTGCCGCAATTATGTTTTTACTATTTTCCGAATCTAATGCCCCTGTTGGTTCATCAGCTAATATAATAGCCGGCTCATTTGCAAAAGCTCTTGCGATCGCAACCCTTTGCTGTTGCCCGCCTGATAACTGTGCTGGTAAATGTTTTTCTTTTCCCTTCAATCCAACAAGTTCTAATAAACGAGTTGCTGTCACCGTTGCCTTCTTTTGCGAGACATTATCTAACAGTAACGGTAATCCTACATTCTCTTCTGCACTAAACACTGGAATCAAATTAAACTGCTGAAAAATAAAACCGATTTTATGCCTTCTAAATAAAGCTAGCTCTTTTTCTTTTAATGTTGATATCTCTGTACCGTCAACTCGAATACTACCTACTGACGGAATATCTAATCCACCTAACAACTGAAGTAAGGTCGTTTTACCCGATCCACTAGCCCCCATAATACAGACGAAATCTCCTTTTTGAATTTGAAGATTAATGCCTTTTAATATCTTTACTTTACTATCCCCAATATCAAACGATTTTTCTAACCTTTCAATTTCAATAATATTCATCCCCATATCCCCTTCTCTCTCTATTTACCAATCTATATATTCTATTCAGAATGCAAAATCCCTACTTTTTTGTATTTTTTTGTCACATACTAACATGTATCCCATATTAGCTAATTACATTTTCGCTTTATTTCTCACGTCAAAAAAGTTGACTCTCACAACAGAAGTAACCATAATAGTTACATAAATAAAAAACTATCCACAAATAGGAGGAAGAGCAATGAAACATGTAATCGTTTATGCACACCCAAATACAGAAAGCTTCAACCATGCGATTTTAGAAACGGTAAAAAGTGAATTAGAAGAAAAAGGTCATGAAGTACGCGTTCGCGATCTATACGAGTTAAACTTCAATCCAGTATTAGACGCTTCCGATTTCATCTCATTTTCTCAAGGAAACACACCAGAAGATATTAAAGAAGAGCAAGAGCATATCTCTTGGGCGGATAGCATTACATTCATTTATCCAGTTTGGTGGGCGGGACTTCCTGCTATTTTAAAAGGATACGTTGACCGTGTATTTAGCCACGGCTTCGCTTTACGGTGAAAATGGTATTGAAAAGTTATTAAGCGGTAAAAAAGGCTTACTATTATCTACAATGGGAAATACGAAAGAAGCATACACAGCAGGCGGTATGTTTGAAGCAATGAAGAAAACAGCAGATGTTGGTATTTTTGAATTTACAGGTATTGAAACAATTGAGCATACATTCTATACGAGTGTTCCTTCTGTGGATAACAGTGTGCGTAAGCAATATCTTGAAGAAGTTAAAGATGTTGTGAATCGTGCATTCTAATAAAAAACTCCGGTTGTTAAAACCGGAGTTTTTTTATTTCATCATTAATTTTGGAATATATCTTTGAAGAATGCTTTCTAATTCATTCATATCTTCCTGTCTAATAAGTAAATTTACATTGTCATTCATTTTTTCTCGCCCGCGATATAAAAATATATTTTCTTTTGGATTTTCCCATGTTGATGTTTTATAGCCTTTTAATTCTTCGTATGAATAAAAGTTTAATCCGTCTACTACACCTTTTTCATATATTTGTACACTTTTAATAAGATGGATAGCTATTAAAGTCATAAAACAACTTGCTACAGCATGAATACCTAGCTGAATGAGAAACTGTTCAACTGTATCAATATCACCACTTACGTACTGAGTATATATATACATACATTGCCCAATGAAATATGCTGGTCCAAGTAATGCAATCCAACGTCTTTTCACCCGAGGATACATTGCAATGAGTTTTCCTGAGCTTTTTTTCATTTCATTTATTTTATATATCTTCCATAGAACAAAAAACAAAACACATAATGTAAAAACAAACATAATACATGACATCCAGTACACTCTGATTCCTCCTTGTATCATTACATATAAATTTTACATTTTATATAACAACGGCGAATATGCAATTATGCATAAAAAAACAGGTAACCTATTCCGGTTACCTGCATTTCATTACATCTTCTCAATCCACTCCGTCAAGTTATGCACAACTTGCGTTGGTTGTACTTCATATTCTGTTAACTTCTCCACAGTTGTGACTCCAGTGTGGACAAGAAGGGTATGCATGCCAGCATTTACTCCCGCTAAAATGTCTGTATCGTAGTTATCCCCAACCATTAATGCTTCATCTTTTCCTATACCAAGCACTTTTAACGCTTGTTCCATAATGATTGATTCTGGTTTTCCAATAAAGATTGGATCCACGCCTGTTGATACTGTTACAACTGATGTTAATGAACCGTTACCTGGTAATAATCCGCGCTCAGTCGGAATGGCGATATCTCCATTTGTAGAAATAAACGTTGCGCCGTTACGCACAGCAAGACAAGCTTTTGCTAATTTTTCATATGTGATGTCACGATCTAAACCAACAACAACGAAATCAGGATTTTCATCCACAAGTTCAAATCCTTTTTCCACAAGTGCATCATGTAAGCCTTCTTCACCAATCATATATACAGTTGCGTCTTGTTTACGTTCATAAATGAAGTTCGCTGTCGCCATACTCGTTGTGAATACTTGCTCTGCTTCCGCTGGAATATCGAAACGAACAAGTTTTTCTGCCACTTGTTCTGGTTTACGCGTTGAATTATTCGTAACGAATAAATAAGGAATGCCGCGCTCTCCTAATGCTTTTACGAAGTCGCTCGCTTCTTCAATTTGTTCTTCTCCGCGATACATCGTACCGTCTAAGTCAATTAAGTAACCTTTATACATCATTATGTCTCTCCTTCTATGCTAACGTTCTCACCTTATCATACCACTCTTATATTACCCGCTTTTTCCAAAGAAAAAAACGCTTTACCTAAAAGCGCCCCATAACGTTCATTTTTTCTCTTTTACTTGGTAAGAACAACTACAATCGCCCTCACACATGTTTGCTAACGTCTTTACATCTGCTCCTGCAAATAAACGATTATACATCTCTTTTTCATCTTCGCATACTTGCGGGAATCTCTCTGCAATTTCTTTTAACGGACAGTTTTGTTTTTCAATTACGAAAGAGTTCTCCCCATCTCTCTTTATTTGAACCATATAACCATTTTTCTCTTGCATAGCCGCTATCTCTTGCACTTTAAATGCTAAATTCTTTTGATTACTCACTCGTTTTTGCAACTGTTCTTCCATTCGCTTCGTTCTCTCTGTTAAAACGTAACGAAGTATTTTTTCATCACCCATTCGAGCTAAATCTTCTAGCATATCAATCGCAAATTGCTTATACTCCTTCGGGAATGTATCTTCTCCCTTTTCACTTAATCCATATAAATAAGTTGGTCTTCCGACATGTTGTCTTACCATCTTAGAATAAATGAAACCATCTTTCTCAAGATTACTTAAATGTCTTCGGATCGCCATTTCTGTAATCTCTAAAACGTCAGCTAGTTCCGCTACTGTGTGCTCTCCCTTAACTTTCAACAATTGTACAATTTCATCTTTCGTCGTACGTGCTTCCCCCATGCTTAACCCTTCTCCCTTCTCCCTTTTCCCTTTACTTTCTCACATACAATATAAGATCCCCAAAAGGCAGTCCCGGGGATCTTATAAGCATAATTATTCTGGTACAAATGCAGATACAGGTCCTAATTCCTTCTCTAAATAACTGCGAATATTTGCTGGGTATTTCTCTACCACTGCAATATGTTTTTGAATCGTCTTATATAATTCATCATGATTCATTTGAATATAATCTTGCGTAAGCATTTTTCGAAGAAGGATAATTTCTTTCATTCCTTGTCCTTCTTCTGCACTTATCACTCGCTCGTCCATCAAAATATCGATAATATCTTCATAACTTCCTGGATCGCGCATAATAAATCCATCAATCATCGCATTCCCTACATCTAATACACAATCAATAATTAGATGAGCTATACGTTCTAATGCGTAAAATTCAAACTCGGTTTCATATATCTTTTTCTCTTGAAATGTACTTGTTGCTCGTTCTAAACATACTAGCATTTGTTCTATTTTCTTTCTGTCTACAAAATACATGAATGTCACCTACCTGGAAATTAAAGCATTTACATTTTAATTGTAACGCTTTCTTCTGAAAAAATCGACAATTTTTCGAATTCACCTTTTCTCCGTTATTTGTTATAGTTATATTTGTATGATTTTTGAAATTGGAGGAATGGAATCTTGGAACGTGAACTCGCACTAGAAATTGTCCGTGTAACAGAAGCAGCAGCATTAGCATCCGCACAGTGGATGGGCCGCGGAAAGAAAAACGAAGCAGATGATGCAGCAACTACAGCAATGCGTGATATGTTTGATTCAGTAAACATGGCAGGTACAGTTGTAATTGGTGAAGGAGAACTTGATGAAGCACCGATGTTGTATATTGGTGAAGAACTAGGAACAGGTAACGGTCCAGAAGTAGACATTGCCGTTGATCCATTAGAAGGTACAAACATCGTTGCAAAAGGTCTTGCAAATGCAATGGCAGTTATCGCAATCGCAGATAAAGGAAACCTTCTTCATGCTCCTGATATGTACATGGAAAAAATCGCGGTTGGTCCAAAAGCAGCTGGTAAAATTAGCTTAGATGATCCCATTGAAAAAACAATTGAAATTGTAGCAGAAGCTAACAATAAAAAGATTCGCGATCTAACAGTTATCGTGCAAGAACGTGAACGTCATCAAGATATTATTGACCGTGTTCGTGCAAAAGGTGCACGCGTAAAATTATTTGGTGATGGTGATGTTGGTGCGTCAATCGCAACAGCACTACCTGGAACGGGTATTGATTTATTCGTAGGTATTGGCGGAGCTCCAGAAGGTGTTATTTCTGCAGCAGCATTAAAATGCCTTGAAGGTGAAATGCAAGCTCGCTTAGTTCCAATGAACGAAGAAGAAGAAGCTCGTTGTCGTGAAATGGGATTAGAAGATCCTCGTCAACTTCTTATGTTAGATGACTTAGTATCTGGGGATGATGCAATCTTCTCAGCAACTGGTGTATCTGCTGGTGAGTTATTAGACGGTGTTAAATTCCTTGGCGGAGATCTAGCTGAAACATATTCTATCGTTATGCGTTACAAAACAAGAACGGTACGATTCATTAAAACGCATCACCATTTAGATCATAAACCACACTTAAACTTAGATATTTAATAAAGGAGCCATGTGTATGGAAGAACGTTTCTTTCTGTACGACGATACAGTCGCTACAAGAACTCGTTTCGTTAGCTTTATGGGAGAAAATGAGCGTCATGATTTAGCGCTTTTATACTCCGATCGTCATTACGGTAAAACAATTGTCCTTGATATACAGCGCAATAGATTTGCAATCATCGGTCCTGACGATTTAAACGAACCAGGCTACTTAGAGCATGCATTTTCTATGACTGAAGAAATTGCAGAAGAATTACGCTCATTTTTATTTGAACTTATATAATTTATCTTAGGCACCAGCTATTTTAGCTGGTGTTTTTTCGCTTTGAGTATTTTGAATTTTCAATCTTATATGTTATAATTAAGAATAAATCTATTTGGATAGAAAGGACGTTATCTACGTATGCCAACATTTACTTTGTAATGGACCAGCAATTGGATAGCATTACTCTCAAAAAAGCACCGTGCTTTTTCAAGGGAGTAGTCTGCCCATTCCCATTACAAAGGAACGTAACGCATCTGTAGTATGATGTTTACGGAGGTTCCTAAGGGAACCTCCTTTTATTTTTGTCTATTTCTCATGTCTTCATACTACAAGACATCCAAATAGCTGTATTACGTTTCTTTGCCACTACTATAAGAGGTGAAGAAAAATGCAGAAAGTACAACTTTCTTGGAGTTTATATGAAAATGAACAAAACACAATCGAAAAGTATTGTAAAAATTGCAGACGCACTACCTTATTTACTGACACGAATATTCGTAGGCATAACGCCAACGGAAAAAATATATATCGTTTTGCCATTTATAAATGTCCGAAAGATCATACGTGGAATCAAAAGCTACGTATTTATAAAGCATTCACTGATCACGTTGAAACAGTCGATATGACGCAGCAAGATCAAACAGAAACAACTACTACCATTTCCATTACACAACATAAAGAAAGCGGCGTAGCTGAAATTACAATTGTATTAGACCTCGTTTTCGGTTCCCACCGAATCGATAAAGCTTTATCCACATATATTTCTGACTGGAGCCGTACACGCATTGTGGATAAAATTAAAAATGGGGATATTCAATTGAACGGACAACAAATGAAACCAAACGCAATACTTTCTGAAGGCGATCATATCTCGATTTGTTTATAAGCGAAAATATGCAAAAAATCCTCTTACAATCGTAAGAGGATTTTTTTATTTCTTCACTTTTCGTAATACGAAGTGTGCACAACCGAAATTACAGTACTCGTATAAATACTCCGTTAACGTACTAATTTTCGTATCATATGTCGAACGTTGATTACTATCATCAAAGAAACCGCGCAATCTAAGTTGCTCATAACCCCAATCCCCAACGATGTAATCATATTTATTTAAGATTTCTGCATAACGCTCTTTAAATGCTTCTTCACTAAAACCGTCACGAAAGTTTTTAATTACTTCGTACTGAACATTATTAATGCTCACCGTAGCATGCATCTCTTGCTCTTGCTTTTGCTCCATCATTAACTTCCTCTCTAAGCATTCTTCTTTTTATCGTATCACAAAGCATACCAACCAACAATTTCAAATACAAAAAATTGAAAATTAGTGCATGCTATGGAGAAGGAGGTGATACATCGTGAAAAAACAAATTATACTCTCTCTCCTCACTCTTTCCTTATTTGCAGGCTGTCAATCATCTAATAAAGCCGAAATGGAACGTGAAGAAGGAAGTCGTGTTCTTGTTTCCAATAAAAACGACATGTATCATACGGAAAATACAAATACAAGATTAACGAGAGTCGGTTATTCATCTAAACAAAAACATGAAGTATCTAACAAACAAGTAGGAGCCATTAACCGTGAGAAAGTCGCTGAAATGATTACAAGCATGACAGTCAAACTTCCTGACGTTACAAACGCTGCTACGCTCGTTACCGATGATGAAGTATTTGTTGTATACCGTGCAAACACAACGGATCCAAAACTCGTAGCGGATCAAGTATATAAAGCTGCTTTGTCCATCGTCCCTCGCTATTATAAAGCATATGTATCAACAGACCAAAAGTTGATTTCTCAAATTCAAGGCCTTCAATCAGGTAGCTTAAATGATACAGAATATACACAGAGCCTCGACATGCTAAAGCGAGAAATGAGCAAAAATCCTCATTTAAACAATACGGGGGATCAGACTTTGAATGATATGATTAAAAAATAAAGAAGGTGGAGAAAACCTCCACCTTTTTTACTATTTCTTACGATCCGCATAAACCTCCATCGCATCACACATAAACTGTGCTAAACCTTCACCAAACTTATCGATATTTTTCGTGAAGCGCTCATCAGCGACGTACATTTGACCGAGTCCTTTAAAAGCATCTAGTGAATATTCTCCAAAGTTTTGCAAGTAATCGTACCATACCCCGATTGCTTCCTGTGCCTCTTTAGAATCTGGTGCGCCGTGTCTAAGCGCCGCTAAATTTCTGTAAATAGTATTAAACTCTTCTTGATTATCTTTTGACATACCTTTCGCGTATTCATTCGCTTTATCTACAGCTGCGTCTCCCCATCGTTCACGCGCTTCTTCTTCGTACGGATTATGGCTGAAATCGAAGCCTTCAAATTTCTCTTTATTCGTCATTTCAATCTCTCCTTTTGTATGCTGAATTGTTTTATCAATTGTCGCAATCACCTTATCTAATCTGGCACGTTTTTCAAGAAGCATTTTCTTATGAAGCTGTAGTGCTTCTTCGTGGTCAAATGATGGACTCATGATAATTTCTTTAATTTTCTTCAAAGGGAAGCCTAGCTCTTTAAAAAATAAAATTTGCTGCAATGTCTCTAAATTTTTATTGGAATACAGACGATATCCAGACTCTGTCGTCTCGTCTGGGGTTAACAACCCAATTTCATCGTAATGATGCAGTGTGCGCACACTAATTCCAACTAAATTAGCTACTTCTTTTACCTTCATTGTCATGTGTATCTCCCCCTTAATACATACGATAAAGTATGACGCAACGTTAGAGTCAATAAGTAAATTCATTTTTTGTTAAAAGTTTCATCTCCACTATATTTCATGCATAATAGATATGTACATATATTAGAAAGCGGTGAAAGTATGGTTTCAAGTACGGTAATTGCCAGTATCACAATTCAACTTGTGATTTCGATTCTGGTACCTATTATTGCGTTTGTTTATTTCCGTAAAAAATATAATATTAATTGGAAAGTGGTCGGCGTTGGTGTTCTTATCTTTATTGGATTTACCCAAATTCTCGAAACACCGTTCCACCTATTTATGCGTGGTAATCCAGCAATCGCTCCATTTTTAGAAAATCCGTTTGTCTTTGCAATTTATGGCGGACTAACTGCTGGTATTTTTGAAGAATTAGGACGCTTCGTTGCCTTCTTCTTCCTACTAAAAAAATATCTAGAATATAAAGATGGCTTCGCTTATGGAATTGGTCACGGCGGGATTGAATCCATTTTAGTTGGCGGATTCTCTGCATTGCAGACACTTATATTCGCTAATGCTATTAACAATGGTAGCTTCGCTCAAATGGCAGAAAAACTACCACAATTAAATCTTGTAAAGGATATGTTAATAGAACAACCTGCTTATTTATACTTCCTTGGCAGCTTGGAAAGAATTATGGCTCTTGTATTGCAAATTGCCTTTACAATGCTTGTCTTATACGCAGTAAAACAGAAGAAATATATCTTCCTTGTTTACGCTATATTATTCCACGCATTTGTAGACTTTTTCGCGGCACTTTATCAAACAAAAACAATTAACATCTTTGTTGCAGAAGGAATTACCCTTCTCTTCACAATTGGTGCTGTCATTCTTATTCGTAAAATGAAAGAGAAATTAATGAGTGTACCGGAATAAAAAATAACCCACCAGCTGGTGGGTTAT
>NZ_WIPE01000129.1:0-2828 GCF_009760835.1 Bacillus sp. EE-W1
AAGCAAAAGGAGAAACGTTTAAGAAAGAAGGAAATTATTATCGTCATACGGAGCATGACAGTCTCATCATTAAAGGGAACCAGTACGCCTGGAATAGCCGAGGGGAAAAAGGATATGGAGCGATTAGCTTTGCCATGATGTACTATGACATGACATTCCCACAAGCCGTGATGGACATTCAGAAGGGGGACTACAAAGAGTTTGATCGTTCAATAGCTGAAGAGGAGCGCAAAAAAGAGCAGCAGCCTTTTAGTTATCCCAAACACCTGGAAGTAAATAAACAAACAGAGATAAAAGAATATCTAATTCATGAACGGAAAATAGATCCTCGCTTGGTGAATTGGCTGATTAAAAAGGATCTCATCGCCCAGGATAAGAAAAATAATGTGGTTTTTAAATGGAGGGAAGAAGGAGGAAAAGGACAGGTTATTGGTATGAACCGTCAAGGTACAGTCAAAATGGAGAATAAAAGAGGAAGCTTTAAGCAAATTGTCCCGAATTATGAAAAAATCAATGCCGGTTTTACGGTTGATGTAGGTAAACCGGATAAGATTTATTTTTATGAAGATCCTATCGACATGTTATCTCATTGGAGTATCAAACAAAATAAGATACAAAACGCTCGCCTGGTTTCTATGCATGGATTGAAGTCAAAAACAGTAATTCAATCTTTAATGGATGCGAAAAAAGAAGGGCACGATATTAAAGAGGTCATTATGGCAGTTGATAATGATAAAGCTGGGAAAGACTTCATTCAGACAATGAAATGCTTTGTAGACCTTAAAGAGGATATTCCAACAAATGAAAAGGATTGGAACGATGTCCGGAAGAAACAAGTGAATGAGCAACAGGCAAAAGAAACAGCCCAACCAAAGAAAATGAAGCCAATTAAAGAGGTGGAGCGAAGTGTCTAATCTACCAGAAATGCCAAACATATTACAAATTTTGATGTATGGTTTTATCATTTACGTTCTTTTTCATATTTGTAAATTCATGTACCGGAAGATCCAGGAGCGAAGAATATTAAAGCGAATGGCTAAGTCTGGTATTCGTTATATAGACAAAATGGACGGACATCAATTCGAGGTATACCTAAAAGCTCTCTTTCGAGAGTTGGGTTATTCTCCAACAGTCACAAAGCAGTCAAATGATTTCGGAGCGGATCTGGTATTGAAGGGGAAGAATCGTATTGTAATCCAGGCGAAACGCTACGGGATGAAAAATAGAGTCGGCATCAGTGCAGTACAAGAGATATATGCAGCACAAGCCTATTACAAAGCACAAGAGGGCTGGGTCGTAACAAACAGTGTATATACAAGACAAGCGAAAGAATTAGCGGAGGCATGCCATGTAAAACTTATAGATCGTGTAGAACTTCAGAAATTGATTAATAAAATTAATCCGGAATATTCGGCTGAAGATGTGTATCAAGGGGTAAAACCTGCAGAACGGAAATGTCCCACATGTAAACATGATTTAGTCGTTCGTAATTCAAATAAAACAGGTAATAAGTTTTTTGGCTGTTCACAATATCCCACATGTACACATACAGAACCAATTAATTCATGAGCTGTGATGAAAATCCGGCTCTTTTTTTATTTGCATAAAGAATACATGAAAAAAATTAGTTTAACTAAAAAATGAACCTTCAGATTTAGTTGTATGAGGTTTTGATATGGTTATTAATATAATAGTCATATTTGTTATAAAAACGCATGTAAAGGGAGAGAGGGAATTTATATGCGTTTTTAGGTTTTTTAGGAAAAGTAAAAAGGGTAGCCATTATTTACGACTTAACCCTTTGTCTACGATCTGACGAATTGCTTCATTTCGGTTCTTCAGCTTATTTTCATGCCAATAATTTTCTATTTGTTCTACTTGTTCTTTTGTAAAAGTAACTAAAATTTGAGTGTACTTGTCCTTATTAACAGCCATATAGCAACCTCCTCTATAAAAAACATTATAAGTTATATAACTTATATTGACAACCAGAAAAATGAGTAATAGAATAGTTATATAAGTTATATAACTTTATTGAGGAGGTTATTACATGGAACGGAAAGTTAAAAAGATGATGGCTGATCTTCAATTTATTATGAATCATGGTCAAATTAGTGTAGATTTTATGGATCAAGGATATAAAAGAATGCTTTTTAGTGCATTAGAAGCTACCGGAAAAAGGTTTAATGTGCATACCAATCAACATAATGAAACAACCTTGTTCTTAGAGTTAGTTTAGTAAATTTACGCAATGAGGAGCTGTTAATGATGGAGCAGTTAACCATTTTTGACGTAATGGATGAAACTAAAAACAAGCTTTATGAGGTATTAGAGAAAAATGGATTAAATTATAAAATTCATAAATACTATTTATATTCAAATTATGAAGGGGCTGTTCAGTATTACTATATAAGAACAACTGATAATACAATTATTGATTTGTGTATCTCTGATTTTCCAGAAATCTTCGCTGTCCATGAAGGATTTAGCGATAAACAAATTAGAACAATATATAACTGGAACTTATAAGTCTATATAAATAATAAAATTCGTTAATGGAGGAATGAAGAATGAAAATTGCTGTATCGGAATGGAAAGCATTGAAAAAAGAGACAAAGTTAAAGTTATTGCGTTATGCGATGTTAGAAAGCAAGTATAAGTATGCAAAATAAAAGCTCTTCATTTGCAAAAGCAAACAAAGAGCAAAGTCATGAGTAACCGTCTAGGAAAGAAATTGGCAGATTTCTTTCCCATTTATTTTAACATATAAATAGTTATACAGAAAAGGGGCGTGTAGGATGGAAGAAGGTCGTATTTCCTTTCAGCAA
>NZ_WIPE01000001.1:0-7494 GCF_009760835.1 Bacillus sp. EE-W1
AAACACAAGTCTTTTGACTTGTGTTTTTTTATTTCCCATGAAATAGGCTCGGTTCTGTTAGTAAAAAAGACGAAATATGGTAAGGGATTTTTTGAGCAGAAATAGTAAGAAATTGATAAATAAATGGATAATCTTCAGAGCCATAGCTCCCAAGTAAATCATACCACCAATCTGTTTCGTATCTAGAAATCATACTTAAATTGTAGAGCAATAAATAATGAACAAGAAGTTCAGGTAATACTGGTTTAGGATTTCTCGGGTCAATTGGAATTGGTAAGTAATAAGTATCAGCAAGATATTCGTAGTATAAAGGCGTACTATATATAGGGTTCCACGACTGGATAGGAGCTGTAAAAAGCAGATTCGATCCGCTCGTTTTCCCAGGAACATGTTGTATGGATAAATGCTTACAAGTTGATTCAATGTAACGTGAAAATCTTTCTGTAGTCATATGGAGTCGATCTAGTATGTTGACCGAAAAGGAAAGTTCATTTGTATTTGTTGAATCGATTTTATATAAAGTGGCCCCCCTTTGACTATAGCGAAATAAATTTTGTAATTCGGGAATATTTCCCATTAGATCTAGCATGTTAAACTTCTCTGCTTCTAAGTGTTTCATGTGAAACAGCTGTTCTGCAATCTGGGTAAATAATCCATTTTTTTGCACCTTCACCTCATCTTCTAAAAATTGATACCCCTGTTTTTTTCGTTTACGAGTCGTAACACCATGAGCTAAAACAGTAGTGGATTCTGGATAGTTAGGATCAATAGTTAGTAAGCAGGCTTTAAAAAGTTGGCTCATTCCATAAAACAATAACATTGGCTGAATCGAAAAGGGGGCTACCTTATATAATTCATAATAGTTTTTCCCGTGTTCTAAGTAATAAATAAAGGGATAACAATTTTCGAAACTTTTTTTTTCAGCATCTTGTATGGAGGATTTTTCATAGCAACGGGCAAGATAACGTTGTACATTTTGAGATGAAAAGAAGAAACTTAATTGCTGCCAAGTACAATGTGTTTGATGCATATATTACGCTCCTTTTATTGTCTAAAAATTCTAACATATATATACGTCCTTGACAGTATTTTAACCAATTGATAAGCTACTAATAATAATTTCTGGTATCATGGGGGGAACAATTATGTGGGAATCTAAATTTGTTAAAGAAGGTTTGACTTTTGATGACGTATTACTTGTACCAGCAAAGTCAGATGTACTACCAAGAGAAGTAAGTGTTAAAACAGTTTTATCTGAAAGCTTACAGTTAAATATCCCGTTAATTAGTGCAGGAATGGATACAGTAACAGAAGCTGATATGGCTATTGCAATGGCTCGTCAAGGCGGTTTAGGAATTATTCATAAAAACATGTCTATTGAACAACAAGCGGAGCAAGTTGATAAAGTAAAACGTTCTGAAAGTGGCGTTATTTCAGATCCTTTCTTTTTAACTCCAGAACATCAAGTGTATGATGCAGAGCATCTTATGGGAAAATACCGTATCTCAGGTGTACCGGTTGTAAATAATTTAGACGAGCGAAAATTAGTTGGTATTATTACAAACCGTGATATGCGTTTTATCCAAGACTACTCAATCAAAATTTCCGACGTAATGACAAAAGAAAAGCTAATTACAGCTCCAGTTGGTACAACGCTGGAAGAAGCTGAAAAGATCCTACAAAAGTACAAGATTGAAAAACTCCCTCTCGTTGATAACAACGGTGTATTACAAGGGCTTATTACAATAAAAGATATTGAAAAAGTAATTGAATTCCCAAATTCTGCGAAGGATAAGCAAGGACGCTTATTAGTTGGAGCAGCGGTTGGTGTAACGGCTGATGCTATGCTTCGTATCGACGCATTAGTAAAAGCTAGCGTAGATGCAATCGTACTTGATACAGCTCATGGACATTCTCAAGGTGTTATTGATAAAGTGAAAGAAGTTCGTGCGAAATATCCATCACTAAATATTATCGCTGGAAATGTTGCTACTGCTGAAGCAACGAAAGCATTAATTGAAGCAGGTGCAAACGTAGTTAAAGTTGGTATTGGACCAGGCTCTATTTGTACGACACGCGTTGTAGCTGGCGTGGGTGTACCACAATTAACAGCAGTTTATGATTGTGCAACAGAAGCTCGTAAACACGGTATTCCAGTTATTGCTGATGGTGGTGTTAAGTACTCTGGTGACATGGTAAAAGCTTTAGCAGCAGGAGCACACGTTGTTATGCTAGGTAGTATGTTTGCTGGTGTTGCTGAAAGCCCTGGAGAAACTGAAATTTATCAAGGTCGTCAATTTAAAGTATATCGTGGTATGGGTTCTGTCGGAGCGATGGAAAAAGGAAGTAAAGACCGTTACTTCCAAGAAGGAAATAAAAAACTTGTTCCAGAAGGTATTGAAGGTCGAGTACCATATAAAGGACCTTTAGCCGATACAGTTCATCAATTAGTTGGTGGATTACGTGCCGGTATGGGATATTGCGGAGCTCAGAATTTAGAATTCTTACGTGAGAATGCACAATTCATTCGTATGTCAGGTGCTGGTTTACGTGAAAGTCACCCTCATCACGTACAAATTACAAAAGAGGCTCCAAACTACTCATTGTAATGTCTTATATACAAATAGACGGAGATTTGATATCTCTGTCTATTTTTTTTTGATTATGTTAGAATAACGGTTATGTGAGTACATAGATATTGGGGGTAGCAAAAGTGAAAGGTATGTTTTGCAAAAGATTCATTGCTTTAGTAACAATGCTTACACTAGCTTGTAGTATGTTGTTACCATATAGCAATGCATCAGCAGAAACAGGAGCTGCTTTAAACATTGAAGCAGGTGCAGCAATTTTAGTTGAAGCGAATTCTGGGAAAATTTTATATCAAAAGAATGCAGATGAATTATTATCAATTGCTAGTATGACAAAGATGATGAGTGAATATTTAGTTCATGAAGCAGTGGATAAAGGAAAACTTAAGTGGGATCAAAAAATTAAGGTTTCTGAATATGCGTATAAAGTTTCACAAGATGCTTCTTTATCAAATGTTGCATTAGAAAAAGGTGGCATTTATACAGTAAAAGAGTTATATGAAGCAATGGCAATCTTTTCTGCAAATGGTGCAACAATTGCATTAGCAGAAGCAATTGCAGGTAAAGAAGTAGACTTCGTAAAAATGATGAATGATAAATCGAAAGAACTAGGGTTGAAAAATTATAAATTTGTCAATTCTACAGGTTTAACGAATAAAGATTTAAAGGGAATGCATCCTGAAGGAACAACAGCGGATGAAGAAAATAAAATGTCTGCAAAGGATGTTGTAACTTTAGCACAACATTTAATTAAAGATTATCCAAAAGTGTTAGATACAGCAAAAATCCCGAAAAAAGAATTCCGTCCAGAAAAAGAGAAGTTTGCAATGTCGAACTGGAACTGGATGTTAAAGGGCTTAGTGAAAGAATATGATGGCGTAGATGGCCTGAAAACAGGCTCGACTCCAGAAGCAGGGGATTGCTTCACTGGTACGGTTGAAAGAAACGGAATGCGTTTTATTTCTGTAGTTATTAAAACAAGTTCTCATACAGCACGTTTTGATGAAACAAAGAAGCTATATGATTATGGATTTGCTAACTTTGAAATGAAGCAAATGTATAAAAAAGATTCTTCAGTAAAAGGACAAGAAACAGTACGAGTAGAAAATGCTAAAGATAAAGATGTAGCAGTTCAAACAAAACAAGCTGTTTCACTTCCGGTGCCAAAAGGAAGTAAAGATGTTTATAAAACAGAATTAAAAGAAGCAAATAAGGGACAAGAAGCACCTATTAAAAAGGGAGCTGCACTTGGCCAAATGGTAATCACACCAAAAGATGCGAATGATCCTGGATTTTTATCTGGTAAGTCATTACAAATAGATCTTGTAACAACGTCTGCAGTAGAGGAAGCGAATTGGTTTACTCGCTCTATGCGCGGAATTGGTTCTTTCTTTAGTGGTATATGGAATAGTGCTGTTGATACAGTAAAAGGTTGGTTTTAAAAGCTCCTCATTGTAGGGGCTTTTTCTTATTCCTATTTTTCATACCGACTTTATGAAAAAGTAGTAGACAAGCATCTGATAGTTAGTGGTAGAATGTAAGAGTATTCTTAATTTTCGCCTTTAACGGGGAAAAGCAATTCACCTAGGGGGGTTTTTGTAACATGACAAATGTAACAGGGACAGAACGTGTAAAACGTGGAATGGCAGAAATGCAAAAAGGCGGCGTTATTATGGACGTAATTAACGCTGAACAAGCAAAAATTGCAGAAGAGGCAGGCGCAGTTGCTGTTATGGCACTAGAGCGTGTACCAGCAGATATTCGTGCAGCAGGTGGCGTTTCTCGTATGGCAGACCCAACAATCGTTGAAGAAGTTATGGGCGCTGTTTCAATTCCGGTTATGGCAAAATGCCGTATCGGTCATCTTGTAGAAGCACGTGTATTAGAATCATTAGGGGTAGACTATATCGATGAGAGTGAAGTATTAACTCCTGCTGATGAAGTATACCATTTAAATAAACGTGATTACACAGTTCCGTTTGTATGTGGTTGCCGTGATATCGGAGAAGCTGCACGTCGTATTGCAGAAGGTGCATCTATGCTTCGTACAAAAGGTGAACCAGGAACAGGAAACATTGTAGAGGCAGTGCGTCATATGCGCCAAGTCAATGCAGAAATCCGTCAAGTTGCAAGTCTACGTGAAGATGAGTTAATGACATATGCAAAAAATACTGGTGCTCCTTATGAAGTATTACTTGAAATTAAACGCCTTGGTCGTTTGCCAGTTGTAAACTTCGCAGCAGGTGGTGTAGCAACACCAGCAGATGCAGCGTTAATGATGCAACTTGGTGCAGATGGTGTATTTGTTGGATCTGGTATCTTCAAATCAGAGAATCCAGAGAAATTTGCACGCGCAATCGTTGAAGCGACGACACATTATGAGGATTACGAACTAATTGCAAGCCTTTCTAAAGGATTAGGTAATGCGATGAAAGGTATCGAAATTTCAACGTTATTACCAGAACAACGTATGCAAGAGCGTGGATGGTAATTGAAGGAGAACTTTAAAATGGTGAAAATCGGTGTACTAGGTCTTCAAGGTGCAGTTCGTGAGCATATAAAATCAGTTGAAGCAAGTGGTGCAGAAGCTGTTGTTGTAAAGCGTATAGAGCAACTTGAAGAGATTGATGGTCTTATTTTACCAGGCGGTGAAAGTACAACAATGCGCCGTCTTATTGATAAGTATGCTTTCATGGAACCACTTCGTACATTCGCGAAGTCTGGTAAACCAATGTTTGGTACATGTGCAGGTATGATTCTTCTTGCAAAAACACTTATTGGCTATGAAGAAGCACATATTGGTGCTATGGATATTACAGTAGAGCGCAATGCGTTCGGACGCCAAAAAGATAGCTTTGAAGCCGCACTGTCAATTAAAGGTGTAGGAGAAGAATTTATTGGTGTATTTATTCGTGCTCCGTATGTTGTAAATGTAGCTGATGATGTTGAAGTACTTTCCACACATGGTGATCGAATGGTAGCAGTAAAACAAAATCAGTTTTTAGCTGCTTCATTCCATCCAGAATTAACGGATGATCATCGTGTGACAGCATACTTTGTAGAAATGGTAAAAGAAGCGAAAATGAAAAAAGTTGTATAAGTAACTTGCAACTTGTATAAGATTATAGTAAATTGATGGTAACAATTTTATAAAATAAGCGTGTTGATAGGAAGTAGTAACAAATGCCGTTTCTTATAGAGAGTCGATGGTTGGTGGAAATCGATAGAAACAGTTTGTGAATCCATCCTGGAATGGAATGTGGAATATCTTTATGATTAGTAAACATTCCCGGTGAAGAGCCGTTATTTCTACTTGAGAGGAAAGCGGTAATGCTTTCAACTAGGGTGGCAACGCGGGTTAACTCCCGTCCCTTTATATAGGGACGGGAGTTTTTTGTGTTTTATAAAATAAAAGGAGGAGTATATAATGCTTGATATTAAATTTTTACGTACAAATTTTGAAGAAGTAAAAGCAAAGTTACAGCATAGAGGCGAAGATTTAACTGATTTTGGTCGTTTTGAAGAGCTGGATACGAGAAGAAGAGAATTACTTGTTCAAACAGAGGAATTAAAAAGTAAACGTAACGAAGTATCTCAACAAATCTCTGTATTGAAGCGTGAAAAGAAAGATGCAGAAGCTCTAATTCTAGAAATGCGTGAAGTTGGAGAAAAAGTAAAAGATCTTGATAATGAACTTCGTACAGTTGAAGAAGATTTAGAAAGATTAATGTTATCTATTCCAAATATACCTCATGAATCTGCTCCAATTGGTGAAACAGAGGATGATAATGTAGTAGCACGTAATTGGGGAGAAGTGAAAGAATTTGCTTTTGAACCAAAACCACATTGGGATCTTGCTACAGATTTAGGAATTTTAGATTTCGAGCGTGCTGGGAAGGTAACAGGAAGCCGCTTCGTATTCTATAAAGGTGCTGGCGCGAGATTAGAGCGTGCTTTAATTAGCTTTATGCTTGATCTTCATACTGACGAGCATGGATACGAAGAAGTATTACCTCCGTATATGGTAAACCGTGCAAGTATGACAGGAACAGGACAACTTCCGAAATTTGAAGAAGATGCATTCCGTATTGAAAGTGAAGATTACTTCTTAATTCCAACAGCTGAAGTACCTGTAACGAACATGCACCGTGATGAAATCTTAAATAAAGAGCAACTGCCTATACGATATGCTGCATTTAGCTCTTGTTTCCGTTCTGAAGCGGGTTCAGCTGGCCGTGATACACGTGGCTTAATTCGTCAGCATCAGTTCAATAAAGTAGAGCTTGTAAAGTTCGTAAAACCAGAAGATTCTTATGAAGAGTTAGAAAAACTAACAAATGATGCAGAACGCGTGTTACAATTATTAGAGTTGCCATATCGCGTTATGAGCATGTGCACAGGCGATTTAGGATTTACAGCAGCGAAGAAATACGATATCGAAGTATGGATTCCAAGCTATGGCACATATCGTGAGATTTCTTCTTGTAGTAATTTTGAGGCTTTCCAAGCGAGACGTGCAAATATCCGTTTCCGTCGTGAGCCAAACGGCAAACCAGAACATGTTCATACATTAAATGGATCTGGTCTTGCAATTGGACGTACGGTGGCAGCTATTTTAGAGAACTACCAACAAGAAGATGGTACAATTATAATTCCAGAAGTTCTTCGCCCTTATATGGGAGGAAAAACAGTTATTAAGTAAATTTATAAACATTCATCGGTATGAGTGATTGGTAATTATGAGCGTTGTCAGTACTATAATGTAGGAGAGGAAAAGTAAAATTTTCCTTTCCTCATAATTTATTTTAGTAGGGTTGACTAACTGTTTTTCTTTTGATATTATATTTGATGTCAATATGGAGGTATACCCAAGTCTGGCTGAAGGGATCGGTCTTGAAAACCGACA
>NZ_WIPE01000004.1:0-17834 GCF_009760835.1 Bacillus sp. EE-W1
TAACACGGGTTCGAATCCCGTACGGGTCATCCTAAAAAGATCATGCGAATTTGCATGATCTTTTTTTGTTAAATAAATTAAGACATACAACACTTCTACAAAATCACCCTATATTTTCTGAATGTTCAATTAAAATAGTGAGAATAAATTACATACCGTGTATATATGTAGAGTTATTTCGAATAAAAAGTCGAACGATTATAAAAGTGAAAACTGTTGTTTTGACAAAAATCCCAATAATCATCTTTTATAATGACAGTAATTAAACTATGCAGGTGGTGTTAAAAATATGCCTAAAGCAGGAAGGAATACTATGAATACAAGTGCATTGGCAATGAATGAGAGTCAGCTTGGAGCAGTAAAGTGGACGAGTAAGTTGCGAATGAAGTTTGAACAGGTTTTCTTTAGATGGGGATTTATTATTGTTGTTATTGGTTTTCTTTTGGGACGAGCATATATATTAACAAATATTTTACCGTTTGCACTGCCGTTTTTTGCTGCTGTTTATGTTATGAAGCGGGATAAAATGCCGCTCGCGTTCTTGGCTCTTATGGGGGGCGCACTTTCAGTTTCGATAGATAATTTATTCTTTACCTTTGCATCTATTTTTACTTTCTTCATTTATAATATCTTCTTTAGTCGGTTTACACGTAAAACTGTTGGGCTTGTTCCATTCCAAGTATTTATCTCCGCATTAACCGCACATTTAGTTGTCGTATATTTCGCGCAACAAACTGTCACCATGTACGATTTACTCGTTAGTACGATTGAGGCAGGGCTTAGCTTCGTATTAACTATGATATTTTTACAAAGTGTTCCGCTTTTAGTAGAACGAAAAGGTAAACAACAAGCGCTAGAGACAGAAGAAATTGTTTGTTTAATTATATTACTAGCATCTGTTTTAACAGGGACAACAGATTGGTTTGTATATGACGCTTCTATTCAACATATTTTTACTAGGTATTTAGTGCTCGTGTTTGCATTTATTGCGGGGGCTGCTACAGGATCTACAGTGGGGGTCGTCACTGGATTAATATTAAGTTTAGCCAATGTCTCCAGTTTGTCTCAACTTAGTCTACTTGCTTTTTCTGGGTTGCTTGGTGGTTTGTTAAAAGAAGGGAAGCGTTTAGGTGTTAGTTTAGGTTTATTAATTGGGACGAGCTTGATTACGCTATATGTAGACAAGCAAACAAACATTGTGACAACTTTAATTGAATCTGGTGTGGCGATTATGTTCTTCTTATTAACACCGAAACTTGTTATGGATCGTATTGCTAAATTCATGCCAGGCACACAGGAACATTCGCAAGATCAACAACAGTATTTAAGAAGGATGCGTGATGTTACAGCGAATAAAATTAATCAATTTGCCAATGTATTTGCTGCTTTATCTAATAGCTTTTCTGTATATGGATATGTGGAGGAGGAAGATAAAGAGACAGAAGCGGATTTGTTCTTAAGTACAATTACTGCAAAAACATGTCAAACATGCTTTAAAAAGGACCAATGCTGGGTAGTTAATTTCGACAAAACGTACGATTATATGAAACAAATAATGAGTGAAACGGAAGAGGGGACGTTGCAGCATAATCGGAAGTTAGTTCGTGAATGGGACAAGCATTGTGTGAGAGGGAAGAAAGTGACGGATTTAGTAGCGGGTGAATTAGATCACTTCTATGAAGGACAAAAATTACGAAAACAAATGAAAGAAAACCGTAGAATAGTAGCGGAGCAACTATTAGGTGTATCAAAAGTTATGGAGGATTTTGCTAAGGAGATCCAAAGAGAACGAGAAAATCATCAAGTGCAGGAAGAACAGATTATGCAAGCGTTTCGTGATTTTGGCGTAGAAGTAGAGCATGTTGATATATATTGTTTAGATAGAGGAAGTATTGATATTGAAATGTTGATTCCAGTTGCATCTAATGAACATGGAGAATGTGAAAAGTTAGTTGCGCCGATGCTTTCTGACATTCTAAAGGAAAATATTGTTGTTAAACATGAAGAAAAATCTTCTTATCCGAACGGCCACAGCTTAATATCATTTGGTTCGGCAAAAACGTATTCTCTTGATACTGGGTTGGCCACAGCTGCAAAAGGCGGTGGGTTTGTTTCTGGTGACTCTTATGCGATGATGGATTTAAGTGTTGGTAAATATGCGCTTGCAATTAGTGATGGTATGGGAAATGGGCAAAGAGCTCATATGGAGAGTAAAGAAACGGTAAAATTATTACAAAAAATACTTCAATCAGGCATTGATGAGGAAATAGCGATTAAATCTATCAATTCTATTCTTTCTTTAAGAACAACAGAAGAGATGTTTACGACGTTAGATTTAGCTATGGTGGATTTGCGGGATGCGAGTGCGAAATTTTTAAAGATTGGATCGACGCCGAGTTTTGTTAAACGCGCGAATAATATTTTGAAAATTGAGGCAAGTAATTTGCCGATGGGCATTATTGAGGATGTTGAAGTTGATGTAGTAGGTGAACAATTAAAAACGGGCGATATCCTTATTATGATGAGCGATGGGATTTTCGAGGGAGCGCAACATGTAGAAAATCATGAACTATGGATGAAACGAAAAATTAAAGAATTACAAACCGAAGATCCGCAAGAAATTGCTGATATCATTATGGAAGAGGTGATTCGCTCTTGTGATGGTTATATAAATGATGATATGACTATCGTTGTGGCGAAAGTGAAGAAAAATATGCCGAAGTGGGCTACGATTCCAATTGTAGGAATGCAGGCACAATAAATTTTAAGTGTGATGTTTCTTTATCACTGTTTCTTTCTAAAAACCTAGGTGGATGCCTAGGTTTTTTTACTTTAAAAGATAATGTTATTACTTTTGTGAATATGTACGGATGATGTAAGATAAAAATGTAATTTTTGTATATCTTTTTTTTGCACAATGTTTGTAAAAGTTGTACCATTATAAACAAGGTAACTAACGTTGCTGTTCTTGTTTAATGAAAGGTGATTACGAAGTTGAAAGATACATTTGTTGAAAAGGTAGATGACTTTGTAAAGCAGCATGATGTATTAAAGGAACGTTCAACAATTGTTGTAGGGGTTTCTGGTGGTCCTGACTCTTTGGCTCTTCTATATTATTTGTTAGAAAAAAGAGCAGCAAAACAGTTCGAAATTGTAGTGGCACATGTGGACCATATGTTTAGAGGTGATGAATCTCATGAGGACCTACAGTTTGTGCAGGACCTTTGTAAAGGGCTGGGAGTTATTTGCGAAACGATTAGGATTAATGTGTCGCAATATCAACAGCAACACGGAATGAATGCACAGGTTGCTGCTAGAGAATGCAGATATGCATTTTTGGAAAGAATAATGAAGAAATATGATGCGAGATATGTAGCTCTTGGACATCATGGTGATGATCAAGTAGAGACGATTTTAATGCGCCTTGTACGAGGGAGTACTCCGAAAGGATATGCAGGAATTGCAGTGAAGCGTCCTTTTCATAATGGATATTTAATTAGGCCGTTACTTGGAGTAACGAAGGAAGAGATTGTTGATTACTGTAATAAGCTAAAAATAATTCCCCGTATAGATCCAAGTAATAAAAAGGAAGTATATACAAGGAATCGATTACGCAAATATGTTCTTCCTCATTTGAAAGAAGAAAATTCACAAGTGCATGAGAAATTCCAAAAATTTAGCATGCAGATGCAAGAGGATGAGGCGTATTTGCAGGAATTAGCTTTTGAGAAAATGAATAAAGTAATTACAAAAAAAAGTGATAAACAAATTAGCTTATCAATTCCTGCCTTTGAATCCATGTCTATGCCTTTACAAAGAAGAGGGATTCAACTAATATTAAACTATCTTTATGAATATAAGATTCCATCTTCTCTTTCCTCTATACATATTGACAAAGTGATCGAGTTTTTTAAGCGGACACAACCTTCGGGTTCACTTGATTTCCCAGGTGATTTAAAAATTGTTCGCGCATACGAGGAGTGCAGCTTTGGATTTAAACAAGAAATTGTTTCTCCTTTTTTACAAGATTTATCAGTGCCCGGGACAATTACGCTATCGAACGGGGATAAGCTTGTAACAGAGGTGAGCGAAGACATACCAAGTAACATGAATGAAACAGTATTTGTTGCTAAGTATAATGATATATCATATCCACTTCGTATTCGTTCTAGAGAAAATGGAGATCGCATGTCAATACAAGGTATGAATGGCACAAAAAAGATAAAAACTATTTTTATCGAAGCAAAAGTACCAAGAGAAAAAAGAGAAGAATGGCCGGTCGTTTGTGATGCAAGTGGGAATATTATTTGGGTACCCTTGTTGAAGCGATCTGCATTTGCTATCTCGAAAGAGGCGGCAAAGAAGGATAAATATATGATTATTCACTACAAAAGCAAGGAGTCTTCCGGGAGGATAATGAAATGATGAATCAAGATATCGAAAAAGTATTAATTTCTGAAGAACAAATACAAGAAAAGGTGCGCGAATTAGGTGCGGTTATTGCAGAGGATTATAAAAACACAATACCTCTTGCGATTGGTGTATTAAAGGGCGCAATGCCATTCATGGCAGATTTATTAAAGAGAACAGATACATATCTTGAAATGGATTTTATGGCTGTATCTAGTTACGGTCACTCTACTGTTTCAACAGGCGAAGTGAAAATTTTAAAAGACCTTGATACTTCTGTAGAGGGTCGCGATATTTTAATCGTTGAAGATATTATTGATAGCGGTCTTACGCTAAGTTACTTAGTAGACCTATTCAAATATCGTAAAGCGAAGTCTGTAAAAATTGTTACGTTATTAGATAAGCCGACAGGCCGTAAGGTAGATTTGAAAGCGGATTATGTTGGGTTTACTGTTCCACATGAATTTGTTGTAGGGTATGGATTAGATTATAAAGAGCAGTACCGTAATCTTCCTTATGTAGGAGTATTAAAACCGAGTGTTTACTCAAATTAATTAAATGCAGGCGTCACAATTGTATAGGAAAGTTTTTCTATGTTACGATTTACTATAGTGTTTATGCCGTGAGAGGAGGTTAGGAATGAATCGTATCTTCCGTAATACCATCTTTTATTTACTGATATTCCTAGTAGTAATTGGAATCGTGAGCTATTTTAATGGTTCGACACAAAAAACGACATCAGTTAGCTACGATAAATTCATTACTAAACTAGAAAAAGGTGAAGTGCGTAATGTGCAACTTCAACCGAAAAATGGTGTATTTGAGGTAAAAGGACAATTTAACAACTCTAGCCAAGGAGAACAATTTGTTACTTATGCACCAAATACTGAGGAATTACAAAAGAAAATTAATGACAAAGCGCAAGGTGCTGAAGTTAAGTATCAACCAGCAGAAGAAACAAGTGCTTGGGTAACGTTCTTTACTTCTATCATTCCGTTCGTCATTATCTTCATTTTATTCTTCTTCTTATTAAACCAGGCTCAGGGCGGCGGTAGCCGTGTTATGAACTTCGGGAAAAGTAAGGCGAAGTTATATAATGACGAAAAGAAAAAAGTTCGTTTCAGAGATGTTGCTGGAGCGGATGAAGAGAAACAAGAGCTTGTTGAGGTAGTTGAATTCTTGAAAGATCCTCGTAAGTTCGCTGAAGTTGGTGCCCGTATTCCGAAGGGTGTTCTATTAGTAGGACCTCCAGGTACAGGTAAAACTTTACTAGCACGTGCCGTTGCAGGTGAGGCAGGCGTTCCATTCTTCTCTATCAGTGGTTCTGATTTCGTAGAGATGTTCGTCGGTGTCGGTGCATCACGTGTACGTGATTTATTCGAAAATGCAAAGAAAAATGCTCCTTGTATCATTTTCATTGATGAAATTGATGCGGTAGGACGTCAACGTGGCGCAGGTCTTGGTGGTGGCCATGATGAGCGTGAGCAAACGTTGAACCAATTACTTGTTGAAATGGATGGATTCGGTGCAAACGAAGGTATTATTATCATCGCTGCAACAAACCGTCCTGATATTCTTGATCCAGCGTTATTACGTCCAGGTCGTTTTGACCGTCAAATTACAGTAGATCGTCCAGATGTAAATGGCCGTGAAGCTGTGCTGAAAGTACATGCTCGTAATAAACCGCTTGATGATCATATAAACTTAAGAGCAATTGCAACTCGTACACCAGGGTTCTCTGGTGCGGATCTTGAAAACTTATTAAACGAAGCTGCTTTAGTGGCTGCGCGTCAAGATAAGAAGAAAATTGATATGAGTGACATTGATGAAGCAACGGATCGTGTTATTGCAGGTCCAGCTAAGAAAAGTCGTGTTATCTCTGAAAAAGAACGTAATATCGTTGCATTCCATGAAGCTGGCCATACTGTAATTGGTGTTGTCCTTGATGAAGCAGATATCGTTCATAAAGTAACAATTGTCCCTCGTGGTCAAGCTGGTGGATATGCAGTAATGCTTCCGAAAGAAGATCGTTACTTCATGACAAAACCAGAGTTACTTGATAAAATCACTGGTTTACTTGGTGGTCGAGTAGCTGAAGAGATTGTGTTTGGTGAAGCAAGTACAGGTGCTCACAACGACTTCCAACGTGCGACTGGTATTGCAAGACGTATGGTTACGGAATTCGGTATGAGTGATAAGCTTGGACCGATGCAATTCGGTAGCTCACAAGGTGGTCAAGTGTTCTTAGGAAGAGACTTCCATTCAGAACAAAACTACAGTGATGCAATTGCACATGAAATCGATGTGGAAATGCAAACTATTATAAAAGAATGTTATGCTCGCGCGAAACAAATTCTTACTGAAAAACGTGATAAGCTAGATATTATTGCGAAAACGTTACTTGAAGTAGAAACGTTAGATGCAGAGCAAATCAATCATTTATATGATTACGGCAGATTGCCAGAGCGTCCAACATCTTCAGATGATGTGAAAGTAAACATCAATATGAAGAAGGACGATGAAGAATCAGAAGATAAGTAAGAGATGAAGGAGTGACGATGGTCACTCCTTTTTTTATTTGTGGAACGAAATGAAGTAGAAAAAAATTTAAGTAAATCTGGTATTAAAAATTGAAATAGAGCGTAATCTTTTTGTAAAATGATGAGGATAGAAAAGCTGATTATATAAGTATGTGTGATATGATGTTTTTATAAGTTTTATACATACTGCACAAATATAGATTAAATAAGATAAGTGGTGAGAATATGATTTTTGTATTGGATGTAGGGAACACAAATGCTGTGCTAGGCGTGTTTGAAGAGGGGGAACTTCGTCAACATTGGCGCATGGAAACAGATCGTCATAAGACAGAAGATGAATATGGAATGCTTGTAAAGCAGTTGCTTGAGCATGAAGGTCTTTCGTTTGAAGATGTGAAAGGTATTATCGTGTCTTCAGTCGTACCACCAATTATGTTTGCATTAGAGCGCATGTGTGAAAAGTATTTTAAAATTAAACCGCTTGTAGTAGGTCCTGGAATAAAAACGGGGCTAAATATTAAATATGAAAATCCACGTGAAGTAGGCGCGGACCGAATTGTAAATGCGGTAGCAGGAATCCACTTGTATGGAAGTCCGCTTATTATTGTCGATTTCGGTACGGCTACTACATATTGTTATATTAACGAAGAAAAGCATTATATGGGTGGAGTTATTACGCCGGGAATTATGATTTCAGCAGAGGCTTTATATAGTAGAGCGGCAAAACTTCCTCGTATTGAAATTACAAAACCAAGCAGTGTTGTTGGAAAGAATACGGTAAGTGCAATGCAATCTGGTATTCTTTATGGTTATGTTGGACAAGTGGAAGGTATTGTTAAGCGTATGAAAGAGGAAGCTAAACAAGAACCGAAAGTTATTGCAACAGGTGGATTGGCGAAATTAATTTCAGAAGAATCGAATGTAATTGACGTTGTAGATCCATTTTTAACATTAAAAGGTTTGTATATGTTATACGAGCGTAATGCAAATTTACAGCATGAGAAAGGTGAATAAATGAGTATGAAAGATTATTTAGTAAAAGCGTTAGCATTTGATGGAGAAGTGCGTGCATATAGTGTGCGTACTACAAACACAGTAAGTGAGGCGCAAAGACGTCATGATACATGGAGAACAGCTTCGGCGGCACTTGGTCGTTCTTTAACTGCAGGTACAATGATGGGCGCGATGTTAAAAGGTGACCAAAAGTTAACGATTAAGGTAGAAGGTAATGGTCCGATTGGTCCTATCTTAGTAGATGCTCATGCAAATGGGGATGTACGTGGTTATGTAACGAATCCACATGTTGATTTTGAAGGAACGGAACAAGGGAAATTACGTGTATATCAAGCGGTAGGTACTGAGGGATTTGTAACAGTAATTAAAGATATTGGTATGCGTGAGCCGTTTATTGGTCAATCTCCAATTGTTTCAGGAGAATTAGGGGAAGACTTCACGTATTATTTTGCAGTTTCTGAGCAAACACCTTCTTCTGTAGGAGTTGGCGTTCTTGTAAATGGAGATGACAGCGTATTAGCGGCAGGTGGATTTATCCTTCAAATTATGCCAGGTGCACAGGAAGAAACAATTTCATTCATTGAAGATCGTTTGCAGAAGATTCCTCCTGTATCAACGTTAATTGAACAAGGGCTTTCTCCAGAAGAGTTACTGTATGCAGTTCTTGGAGAAGATAAAGTGAAAGTGTTAGAAACGATGGATGTTCAATTTAATTGCACATGCTCACGCGAACGTATTGAGAGTGTGTTAATTAGTTTAGGTAAAACAGAGTTAGAGCAAATTCGCGAAGAAGAAGAAGAGACAGAAGTTCATTGTCATTTCTGTAATGAGCGATACAAGTTCTCTAAAGAAGATATTACAAATTTAATTGAGAGTTTGTAATAAGGGAAGTGAGGGAATCCACCCTCTAAATAGATTGACAAACAGGGAATTTTCTGACAAAATCTAAATATAGATAAAACCAATAAAAATACTCGGTGTTAGGAGTGACAGGAATGCGAGTGGCACAATCAGTTTCAGAATTAATCGGGAAAACGCCGATCGTTAAGTTGAACCGCATCGTAGAATCAAACAGCGCAGATATATACTTAAAATTAGAATTTATGAATCCAGGGAGCAGTGTTAAAGATCGTATTGCATTAGCTATGATTGAAGATGCTGAAAAAAAAGGATTATTAAAAGAAGGCGATACAATCATTGAGCCAACAAGTGGTAACACAGGAATTGGTTTAGCGATGGTAGCGGCCGCTAAAGGATATAAGGCAATTTTAGTAATGCCAGAAACAATGAGTATTGAGCGTCGTAATTTATTACGTGCTTACGGTGCGGAATTAGTATTGACTCCAGGGCCTGAAGGAATGGGTGGAGCGATTCGTCAAGCGACTGAATTAGCAAAAGAGCATGGCTACTTTATACCACAACAGTTCAAAAACCAATCGAATCCAGAAATTCATCGTTTAACAACAGGGCCAGAAATTGTTGAACAAATGGGTGACCAATTAGATGCGTTTATTGCAGGTATTGGTACAGGTGGAACGATTACTGGTGCTGGTGAAGTGTTGAAGGAAGCGTATAAAGATATTAAAATTTATGCAGTAGAACCTGCGGATTCACCAGTACTATCTGGTGGGAAACCGGGTCCACATAAAATCCAAGGAATCGGTGCGGGATTCATCCCAGAGACATTGGATGTAGAGGTATATGATGAAATTATTCAAGTAAAAGCAGAGCAAGCATTTGAATATGCAAGAAGAGTGGCTAAAGAGGAAGGTATTTTAGTGGGTATCTCTTCTGGAGCAGTTATTTATGCAGCAACAGAAATTGCGAAAAAGTTAGGTAAAGGGAAAAAGGTACTTGTTATTATCCCAAGTAACGGTGAACGTTATTTAAGTACACCGCTTTATCAATTTGAGTCTTAATTATATGTGATTGAAAAAGCATCCTTGAAAAGGATGCTTTTTCTTTTTGGATTGGAAATAGGAAAAGAGTGAATGACTAGAAAACTTCATGTAAAATAAGAGGTAGTATAATTAATTTATTTTCACTAGCCTTCGAGTATAACCACTTTATATATATAACGAATGTAGTTTGAGGTGGTTAATCTAAGAGGGTGGGATAAAAGAAGACGGGGTGTTGATATGCAACGAAGAAAATCTTTAGCGCTTTCTATTCCATATCAGTTAGATTTCTTTAAGCAGTATAAATTTCTTTCTAAGGATAAACCGCAACATATTTTGTTAGAGAGTGGACGTGGCGGTCGTTATAACATTGTGGGGTTGAACCCAGTAGCGGTAATCCGAGGGAAGGGTGAAACGTTACATATAAGCGAAAGTGGTAAGGAAACAATAAAACAAGGAAACCCATTAGATTTAATGCAGGAATATATGGAGCGATGGAAAACGGACTATAATCCGGAATACCCTCCATTTCAAGGTGGTGCAATTGGTTACTTTAGTTATGATTGCATCCGTTATATTGAAAAACTCCCTTCCCATGCGGAGGATGACATTAATATACCTGATATATTCTTTTTATTATTTGATGATGTGTTTGTTTATGATCAAAAAGAAAAAGTATTATGGATTATTACACATTATGTAGATAAGCATGAAGAGGCAAAAGAGCGATTAAATGAATGGAAGATTCTTTGGGCGACAGAAGCGACAGAAGTGAATATACCTTTTGCATGCCCTGAAGAGAAAAGTGAAACAGTTGCTTTTACAGAAGAAAGTTTTATGAAGGCAGTTGAATGTATTCAAGAATATATTGGGGCTGGTGATGTGTTCCAAGTAAACTTGTCGACAAGGCAAGAAAGAACGTTACAAACACACCCACTAGAAATCTATACAAGTCTTCGTGAGATTAATCCATCTCCATATATGGGTTACTTGGAGCTCGGGGATTTTCAAATTGTTAGTGGATCGCCAGAGTTGCTAATTAAGAAAGAGGGAACCGAAGTAAGTACAAGACCGATTGCTGGAACGAGATCTAGAGGGGCGAATGAGCAAGAGGATGAAGAATTAGCAAAAGAGTTAATTGAGAACGAAAAAGAAAGAGCAGAGCACGTCATGCTTGTGGATTTAGAACGAAATGATTTAGGGCGTGTTTGTAAATATGGCACTGTAGAAGTAGATGAATTTATGGTAATTGAGAAATACTCACATGTTATGCATATTGTTTCTAATGTGCGTGGTGAGGTGGAAGAAGATAAAGATGCTTTTGATTTAGTGAAGGCTGTATTCCCTGGGGGAACAATTACTGGTGCCCCGAAAATACGTACGATGGAAATTATTGAAGAATTAGAACCTGTTCGCCGAGGGATTTACACAGGTTCAATCGGGTGGATCGGTTATTCTGGAGATACAGAATTGAATATTGTAATTAGAACACTGCTTGCTAAAGATGGAAAAGCGCATGTACAAGCAGGAGCGGGAATTGTAATTGATTCGAATCCGGAAAATGAATATAAAGAGTCGTTAAAAAAGGCGATTGCTTTATGGCGTGCAAAAGAACGTAGCGAAGAAACGGTTAGGTGAGAGAAATGATATTAATGATTGATAATTATGATTCTTTTACATTTAATTTAGTGCAGTTTCTTGGAGAACTTGGACAAGAGCTTGTTGTTAAACGTAACGATGAAGTGACTATTTCAGATATTGAGAATATGAAACCAGACTTTTTAATGATTTCGCCAGGTCCGTGTAGTCCTAATGAAGCAGGTATTAGTATGGAGGTTATTCAATACTTTGCTGGAAAGATTCCGATTTTTGGGGTTTGTCTTGGACATCAATCCATTGCACAAGTGTTTGGCGGAGAGGTTATACGTGCGGAGCGCTTAATGCATGGGAAAACGTCGCTTATGCATCATGACGGAAAGACGATTTTTTCGGATATCCCTAATCCGTTTACTGCGACACGTTATCATTCCCTTATCGTTAAGAAAGAGACGTTACCTGATTGCTTAGAGGTAACATCTTGGACAGAAGAAGGGGAAATTATGGCGCTCCGTCATACAACATTACCGATTGAAGGTGTACAGTTCCATCCAGAATCAATTATGACTTCCCACGGGAAAGAGTTGTTGCAGAATTTCATTCGTAAATACAGCCCAAGTGTGACATCGTGTTAATTTACGTAAATGGTGAGTATGTAGAAGCAAGTGAAGCGAGAATTTCTCCTTATGATCATGGTTATTTATATGGTCTTGGAGTTTTTGAGACATTTCGTATTTATAATGGTCATCCTTTCTTATTGGATGATCATTATGACCGTTTAATAGATGCACTGGATACATTGCAAATTAAATGGACAATGACGAAAGATGAAGTACTGCTTATTTTGAAGAATTTACTCGTTAAGAATGAATTAGAGCATGCATATGTACGCTTTAATGTATCAGCGGGTATAGATGAAATTGGATTGCAAACGGAATTGTATGAAGAGCCGTCTGTTATTGTTTTTATAAAACCTTTAGCAGCCCCCGAAGATGTAGTGGAAAAAGAAGGGGTTGTTTTAAAACAAGTGCGAAATACACCAGAGGGTGCGTCTCGCTTAAAGTCTCATCATTATTTAAATAACATTTTAGGAAAACGTGAAATTGGAAATGTTGTGAATAAGGAAGGTATTTTCCTTACTGAAACAGGTTATGTTGCAGAGGGTATTGTTTCGAATCTCTTTTTCGTGAAAGGTGATATTTTGTATACACCTTCGCTAAAAACAGGGATTTTAAATGGTATCACTCGTGCGTTTATTATAAAGGTTGCTGAAGAGCTGGGCATCGAAGTGAAGGAAGGTTTCTTTACAAAAGATGAATTACTTTCAGCTGATGAAGTCTTCGTAACAAACTCGATTCAAGAAATTGTCCCGCTTTATCATATAGAGGGACAAGATTTCCCGGGTAAAGTAGGTATGGTTACAAAAAGGTTTATGAGTCTTTATGAAATGCAGAGAGAGAAATTGTGGAGCAGAAATGAATTGCGAAGAGGAGATGTGTAGTTTGAAGTGGGATTATGATTTGCGCTGCGGCGAATATACATTGAACTTAAATGAAAAAACTTTAATTATGGGGATTTTAAATGTAACACCAGATTCTTTTTCTGATGGTGGGAGTTACAACGAGGTAGAGGCTGCGGTGCGCCATGCGAAAGAAATGCGAGATGAAGGTGCTCATATTATTGATATCGGCGGTGAATCTACTCGCCCGGGTTTTGCTAAAGTATCGGTGGAAGAAGAAATAAAGCGAGTTGTTCCGATGATTCAGGCGGTTGCAAAAGAAGTGGAATTGCCTATTTCTATCGACACGTATAAAGCTGAAGTTGCAAAACAAGCAATCGAAGCTGGCGCTCATATTATTAATGACGTTTGGGGAGCGAAGGCGGAACCAAAAATCGCTGAAGTTGCAGCTCATTATGATGTACCTATTATCTTGATGCATAATCGCGATAACATGAATTACCGCAATTTAATGGCTGATATGATTGCTGATTTATATGAAAGCATCAAAATTGCTAAAGATGCTGGCGTGCGAGATGAGAATATCATTTTAGACCCAGGCATCGGTTTTGCTAAAACACCTGAACAAAATTTAGAAGCGATGCGTAATTTAGAACAGTTAAACGTACTGGGTTATCCAGTTCTCTTAGGTACTTCAAGAAAGTCCTTTATTGGACATGTGTTAGATTTACCGGTAGAGGAACGTCTTGAGGGAACAGGAGCTACCGTTTGTCTCGGCATTGAAAAGGGTTGTGAGTTTGTTCGTGTTCATGATGTGAAGGAAATGGCACGTATGGCTAAGATGATGGATGCGATGATTGGTAAGGGGGTAAAGTAATTGGATAAAATTTATGTTCATGATATGGAGTTTTACGGTTATCATGGTGTATTCCCAGAGGAAAATAAATTGGGTCAGAGATTTAAAGTGGACTTAACGGTGGAGTTGGATTTGAAACAGGCAGGAGAAAGTGATGACTTAGAGCATTCTGTCAATTATGGAGAGCTTTTCGAGTTATGTAGAAAAGTTGTTGAAGATAGAACGTATAAGCTTGTAGAGAGTATCGCTGAAAATATTGCTGCAGATATATTAAAACAATATGAGAGTATTTTCCGTTGTACAATTAAAGTAATTAAACCAGATCCGCCGATACCTGGGCATTATCGTGCTGTAGCAGTGGAAATTACGAGAGAACGTCCATGAATAATATAGCTTACATTGCATTAGGTTCAAATATCGGAGAACGTTATACGTATTTAACTGAAGCGATTCAGTTTTTAAACAAAAACCCGTATATCCAAGTTAACGATATTTCATCTGTATATGAAACAGAGCCAGTTGGCTATACTGACCAAAGTTGCTTTTTAAATTTAGTTATAAAAATTTCTACCAATTTATCACCGCAAGAATTATTGAAAATCACACAAAGAGTAGAGAATGATTTAGGAAGAAAAAGGGAAATTAGATGGGGGCCGAGGACCATCGACCTTGACATTTTACTATATAATCAAGAAAATATTGAAGCAGAGAATCTTATTGTTCCGCATCCGCGGATGTTCGAAAGAGCTTTTGTTATCGTTCCGTTGTTAGAGATTAATCAAGATATAAAACAAAACATTTCACGTTCACAAGTAGAAGAAATGAAAAGGCGAGAGGGAGTAACGGTATGGAAGCAGAAAAATGGGGAAGACGCATTCGTGCTTTTCGAAAGCTAAAAGGTTATACACAAGAAGGTTTTGCGAAAGAGTTAGGGGTATCTGTATCTGTTTTAGGTGAAGTTGAGAGAGGGAATCGATCGCCTTCCCAAGATTTTGTAGTGGAAGTTGCTAAGGCATTAAAGGTTTCAGTGGAGGAATTAATGCCGAAGTGACTATGAAGGAAGGAGTAAGTCGAGTGTTAAAGATTGCAAATATTGAGATGAAAAACCCGGTTGTATTAGCACCGATGGCGGGAGTGTGTAACTCTGCATTCCGTTTAACAGTAAAAGAATTTGGTGCAGGTTTAGTTTGTGCTGAAATGGTAAGTGATAAAGCGATATTACTTAATAACAAAAGAACATTAGATATGTTATATATTGATGAAAGAGAAAAGCCATTAAGTTTACAAATTTTTGGTGGAGAGAAAGAAACTCTTGTAGATGCTGCGAAATACGTAGATAAATATACGACAGCAGACATTATTGATATTAATATGGGTTGCCCAGTACCGAAAATCATTAAGTGTGACGCGGGAGCAAAGTGGCTTTTAGACCCAAATAAAATATATGAAATGGTAGCGGCAGTTGTAGATGCTGTTGAAAAGCCGGTTACAGTTAAGATGCGTATTGGTTGGGATGCAGATCATATTTTTGCAATTGAGAATGCAAAAGCTGTTGAGCGTGCTGGCGGACAAGCGGTAGCGGTTCATGGACGTACACGAGTACAAATGTATGAAGGGAAAGCGGATTGGGATATTATTAAACAAGTAAAGCAAGCTGTAAATATCCCGGTTATCGGAAATGGTGATGTCGAAACGCCACAAGATGCAAAGCGTATGCTTGATGAAATTGGTGTAGACGGTGTTATGATTGGTCGCGCTGCCCTTGGGGACCCGTGGATGATTTATCGTACGGTAAAGTATTTGGAAACAGGTGAATTAATGCCGGAACCGACAGTGCGTGAGAAAATTGACGTATGTATGTTGCATCTAGATCGTCTTATCGATTTAAAGAACGAAAATGTCGCTGTAAGAGAGATGAGAAAGCATGCAGCTTGGTATTTAAAGGGTGTTCGTGGTAATGCAACTGTACGTAATGGTATCAATGCTTGTAATACGCGTGAGGACCTTGCGAATGTATTAGGTGCATTTGTAGAAGAAGTAGAAGCGAAACAACAAACAATTCACGTTGGTTAATAATAGATAGGGAAGATTGACATTCTTCTATACACTTCCTATAATTACGTGAAAGAAAGAAGAACTGCCAGCTAGTTGCTGGCAGTTTTTCTAGTTGAGTAGAAAATGCTATACTGTATATATTGTAAAAATTAATAGAGCTGGAGTGATATCAATACCATGGATAACATGAACCACGAAGAATTAAACGACCAATTGCTTGTTCGTCGTGAAAAGTTACATAACTTACGTGAGCAAGGAATCGATCCGTTTGGTAAACGATTTGAACGTACAAATGCAACAAATGACTTATTAAGCTTATATGGAGAGTTCTCTAAAGAAGAATTAGAAGAGAAAGAAATCTCTGTTTCTATCGCTGGTCGTATTATGACAAAACGCGGTAAAGGAAAAGCTGGATTTGCACATATTCAAGATTTACATGGACAAGTTCAAATTTATGTTCGTAAAGATGCTGTTGGAGATGAAGAGTACGAATTATTTAAAACAGCAGATTTAGGTGATTTAGTAGGTATTGAAGGTAAAGTGTTCAAAACGAACGTTGGAGAACTTTCGGTGAAGGCAACGGGCTTTACACTATTAACGAAATCTCTTCGTCCATTACCGGATAAATATCATGGATTAAAAGATGTTGAACAACGCTACCGTCAACGTTACTTAGACTTAATCACAAGTATGGAAAGCCGTGAAACATTCGTTACTCGCAGTAAAATCATTCGTGAAATGAGAAGATACTTAGATGACAATGGTTATCTTGAAGTGGAAACACCTATGATGCATGCAATTGCAGGTGGAGCTTCTGCGCGTCCTTTCATTACGCACCATAATGCGTTAGATATGGAATTATACATGCGTATCGCAATTGAACTTCATTTAAAACGCCTTATTGTGGGTGGATTAGAAAAAGTTTATGAAATCGGTCGTGTATTCCGTAATGAGGGTGTATCAACTCGTCATAATCCAGAGTTTACAATGATTGAATTATATGAAGCGTATGCTGATTATAAAGATATTATGAAACTAACAGAAAATATGGTTGCGCATATTGCGAAGCAAGTACTAGGTACAACAACAATCCAATATGGTGATTATGAAATTAATCTAGAACCAGAATGGACACGTCTTCATATGGTAGATGCAATCAAGGAACATTCTGGAGCAGATTTCTGGAATCCAATGAGTGTAGAAGAAGCGCGTGAACTTGCAAAAGAACATAATGTAGGTATTAAGGATACGATGGAAGTTGGTCATATTATAAACGAATTCTTCGAACAAAAAGTAGAAGATAAATTAATTCAACCAACATTTATTTACGGTCATCCAGTAGAAATTTCGCCACTTGCGAAAAAGAATGACGAAGATCCACGATTCACAGATCGTTTCGAATTATTTATCGTTGCACGTGAACATGCAAATGCATTCACTGAGCTAAATGATCCGATTGATCAAAAAGAACGCTTTGAAGCGCAATTAAAAGAGCGCGAACAAGGTAATGATGAAGCTCACATGATGGATGATGATTATATTGAAGCTCTTGAGTACGGTATGCCTCCTACAGGTGGGCTAGGAATTGGTATTGATCGTCTTGTTATGTTGTTAACGAATGCACCATCTATTCGTGATGTATTATTATTCCCTGCTATGCGTCATAAACAAGACTAAGCTTTGGAGATTTCTCCAAAGCTTTTTTTATTTGAGTATGAGCTACGTAGGGATAGTAGCTCTTGATGGTGCGAGAAATTATATTTATATAGAAGAAATGTGCTGTTTTTATACTTTTTTACTAAGTTAAAAATTTTATTAGAAAAACTATTGCATTTTAATAATCAAACTGGTATATTTATATTCGTTGCCACGAAAGGTAACAAGTAAAACAAACGAAAAACAACTTATTGAAAAAAGTTGTTGACGAAAATATAACGAAATGTTATATTAATAAAGTCGCTTCTGAGCGGCAGATGAGTTCTTTGAAAACTGAACGAAACAAACAA
>NZ_WIPE01000029.1:0-11517 GCF_009760835.1 Bacillus sp. EE-W1
TCGAGAGTTCGATTCTCTTCACCCGCTCCAAATTTTATTAAATGTTTTTCTATAAATTGTGATCAACGCAGTGTTTCGTTTCTAAGATAAACGAGGCATTGCGTTTTTTAATGTTTGAAAAACATAATTGTATGCGAAAATAGAAGTAAAGAATAGTATTCCAAAAGTGAATTGCTAACCAATATAGTCGTTACATAAGGGATGGATTCATCTGAGGAGGCGATTAGGAATGGATTTTGAACAATTAAAGCAAGATATCATTGCGTATAGTAAAACAATTGGTATAGATAAAATAGGCTTTGCTAGTGCCTCACCATTTGAGGAATTAAAGCAGAGGTTAATCCAGCAACAACAATTAAATTATCAATCGGGATTTGAAGAGTCTGATATAGAAAAGAGAACGAACCCACAGCTTCTACTACCTGGTGCAAAATCAATTATTGCGATTGCATTAGCGTATCCTTCAAAATTAAAAAATGCACCATTAAGTAAGCGCGGAGAACGCCGCGGTATTTTTTGTCGTGCCTCTTGGGGACAAGATTATCATCTTGTTTTACGAGATCGTTTGCAAAAATTAGAAGCATATTTAATCGAAAAACTTCCCGATATAGAAGTTAAGTCAATGGTTGATACGGGTGAATTAAGTGATCGAGCTGTTTCGGAGCGTGCCGGTATTGGATGGAGTGGTAAGAATTGCGCTATTATTACACCTGAATTTGGTTCGTATGTATATTTAGGAGAAATAATTACAAACGTTCCCTTCCCACCAGATCAGCCGATAGAAGATCAATGTGGAAGTTGTACAAAATGTATTGATGTTTGTCCTACAGGCGCTTTAATACAAGGAGGACAGTTAGATTCGAAGAAATGTATTGCATTTTTAACACAAACGAAAGGATTCCTACCGGAAGAATACCGCGACAAAATAGGAAATCGTATTTATGGATGTGATACATGTCAGACTGTTTGTCCGAAAAATAAAGGAATGGATTTTCATAATCATCCTGAGATGGAACCAGATCCTGAGTTAGTTAAGCCGTTATTAACACCACTTTTAACAATTAGCAATCGTGATTTTAAAGAGAAATATGGAATTATGTCTGGTTCATGGAGAGGTAAAAAGCCGTTGCAACGAAATGCAATTTTGGCACTTGCGCATTTTAAAGAGGCATCAGCAATTCCAGATTTAATTGGTGTTATGAAAGACGATCCAAGACCAGTACTTCGCGGAACAGCAGCATGGGCACTTGGGAAAATTGGTGGAGATGGCGTGGGCGAAGCTATTGAAAAAGCGATGCAACGTGAGAAAGATGAAGAGGTTCTTCATGAAATGAATCGCGGACTTGAATTGTTAGCGCAGAAAAAAGAGTAGATAATATCTCCCTTCTTCATATTGTAATATGGGAGGGAGACGAAATGGTTGTAAAAATAAATATTGAAAAGCAAGTACAACAATTTTTAGCATATGTAACAGAGAAACGAACAAATGTAGATGGTATTGCTGAAGATTTATTACAAATAGCACAGAGAAAGAAACAATTGTTTCAAAAGCGTAATGCAGAGATAGTGAAAGCAACTGCGGATGTTTCTTTCATGAGACAATTAAATAATAGCAATCATCAAGAAATTGATTATCAAATACATTTTAAATATTTAATTAAGCATAAAGAATTATTTTATATCGAAGAGGAACAACTAAAACGAAGAGTTTGTTTAAATAATAGTCGGGTAATAGGTGATTATGCTATTGAAGTGCCAGAAGCAGTTGGAATGAGTGAGACGTTAGAAAGGGAAGTTACAAAAGAGAAGTATGGTTCTTATCAGTACAACCGTTTAGAGGCAGTTAAATATGCAGAGCGTTGGTGGGATGATCGAAACCCTGTATATCGTAATTTCCCTGATAATTGTACGAATTTTATTTCTCAATGTCTTCATACTGGAGAAGTACCAATGAATGGATATCCTAATATTCGCAAAGGATGGTGGCAAAGGGAGAATCAGTGGAGTTGGAGCTGGGCTGTCGCACACTCTTTTTATTGGTATTTGTCAGGTGCTACAACAGGGCTTCGAGCTGAAGCGGTAGAAAGGCCAGAGGACCTTATTCTTGGTGATGTCATCGCTTATGATTTCGAGGATGATGGTAGGTGGAATCATACGACGATTGTAGTAGCAAAAGACGCAGATGGTATGCCACTTGTAAATGCACATTCAGCGAATAGCCGTCGGCGTTATTGGAACTATGAAGATTCTAGTAAATATACACCACAAATGAAATATAAATTCTTTCATATTATTAATGGGTAGAGATTTTTCGCTCAAGTGGTATAATACGTAGTAGACAAAAAACAGAGGTGAATATCGCGTGGGAGTACATGTTGTTTTATATCAACCAGAAATTCCAGCAAATACAGGGAATATTGCTCGTACTTGTGCAGCAACTGGAACAGAATTACATTTGATTAGACCGCTTGGATTTTCAACGGATGATAAAATGTTAAAGCGTGCAGGATTAGATTATTGGCAGCACGTGAAAGTTACGTATTATGATTCAATTGAAGAATTTTATGAGAAAAATAAAGACGGTGAATTCTTCTATTTAACAAAGTATGGCGAGAAAGCTCATACAGCATTTGATTATAGCAAACGTGAGAAGGATTACTATTTTGTATTTGGAAGAGAAACAAACGGCTTACCAGCTAATGTAATCGAAGAAAATTTCGATCATTGTTTACGTATTCCAATGACTGATAAAGTGCGCTCATTAAATTTATCTAATACAGCAGCTATTTTAATTTATGAAGCATTCCGTCAACAAAATTATCCGGGATTAGATTTAGAAATTGTTTATTAAAAGTCGCCATATGGCGACTTTTTTTCTAAAAATAAAAATAATATGTAATCATACATTTAAAAAAGGGTACATATTCATATAGAATGGGATATATGAATAAAAATAGATTAGACGGGTTGAGATAAATATGAAGGAACAATATAATAATCAAAATACCTTTTTAAGTATGATAGATATGGATTTAATAAGAAGAGGACTATTACATGCTATTCAAGATTTAGTATTTATTGTGAAAGTTATGGATGAGGAAACCTTTAAATATATTTATGTAAATAAGATAGGTATGGATTATGCGAAGCTAGGCGAAGAATGTTATGGAAAAACGTTTGCTGAAGTATTATCAGAAGATACGGCGGAAATATTGCGAGTGCAATATGCAAAAGTAGCGAGCGAAGCGAAAGCACATACCTTTTGTGATGTAGTTAGTTTACCAAAGGGTGAGTTACATTATGAATCTTCACTTAATCCTGTATTCGACGAAGAAGGAGTATGTCAGTTTATTATTTGTATTACGAGGGATATCACAGCTCAGATTGAGGAAAAGGCAGAGATAGAGGAAAAACAAATGTTGTTTAAGTCGTTATTAGAATATAATAATGACTCCATTATATCTATGGATTCTATAGGTAGAATTACATATGCAAATCCAGCAACGTATGAAATATTTGGATATCGATATGAAGAATTACATAATAAATTTATTTTTGAATTTATTAATAAGGAATATGAAAAAGATTTTCAAATTATATTTAAAGGAGCCCTGCAAGGAAGGGCAAAACAAATTGTTTCAAGGAAATATGTTCATAAAGAAGGGTACGAGCTCTATATTTCTTTGAGAACTATTCCGATTATTGTGAACGCCGAAATTGTTGGGGTATATATTGTTACGAGGGATGTTACAAGGCAAGTATTGAATGAAATGCGAACAGAATATTTAGCTTATTATGACCAATTAACAGGATTAATGAATAGAATTTCATGTGCAAATAAGTTAAATGTTTTTTTAAATGATAATACAGAGTTTGCACTTGTTTTTATAGATTTAGATGAATTTCACCTTATTAATGATACTTTTGGTCATAAAGAAGGAGATAAAGTATTACAAAAAGTTACAGAATGTTTAAGCAGTCTTCAAATAGACGGTATGCACTTATTTAGAGAACACGATGATCAATTTGTTATGTTAATAGAAAATATAACGAAAGAACGTGTAGAGATAGTTGCAAAAAGCATACTAAAAAAGATTAGTGAACATTTTGTAATCGAAGAAGAGGACGTCTATTTAAGTGCGTCAATCGGAATTGTAATGGCTCCAACAGATGGAGAGGATGAAAAAATATTATTCCAAAGAGTTGATGCTGCTTTGGAAAAAGCAAAAGAAAAAGGAAAAGGGCATTATCAGTTTTATTGCAGTGGATTAGATTGTGAGCGTGAACAAAGATTTATAATAGAAAACCAATTGCATCGTGCTATAGAAAAAAATGAATTCTGCTTGTATTATCAGCCACAAATGAATATTGAAACGAAAAAAATAGCGAGTATGGAAGCTTTAATAAGGTGGGAGAATAAAGAATTGGGATTTGTCTCTCCCAATCAATTTATTCCGCTAGCAGAAAGAACAGGATTTATTATTAAGCTTGATGAATGGGTAGTAAATGAAGTGTGTCGGCAAATACGTGAATGGTTAAATAAAGGATATGAAGTTGTCCCGATTGCAGTTAATATTTCAGCCAGGCACTTTCGCTCGATTACATTAATAGAGATGATTACACGGGCGTTACATAAGTACAATGTACCAGCTCATCTATTAGCGATAGAGGTTACAGAAGGAGCCCTTATGCATAAAGACATATCGAAAAGGGTATTGCTACAATTAAAAGAACAAAATTTAAAGATTCATTTAGATGATTTTGGGACGGGATATTCATCTTTAAGTTATTTAAAAACGTATCCAATTGATACGTTGAAAATCGATCGTTCTTTTATGGAAGGTATACATGTGGATGAACGTGATACGAATATTACAGCTGCAATTATTCATTTAGCTCATACTTTGGAATTGAATGTAATTGCAGAAGGTGTAGAAAAGGCGGAACAAATACAATTTTTGAAGGAAAAGAATGTGAAGTTTGTGCAAGGTTATTATTATAGCCGACCTTTATCAAAATATGATGTGGAAAATGTGTATTATAAATGATTGATAAAAAAAGTGATGTGCTAAGAAGCACATCACTTTTTTTGTGTACCGGGTTTATCATTGTAACCAGATGTGAAAATAGCTGTAAGAAATGTGAGTGATACACCTAAAATTAATAATAATTTCATACTAATATCCCTCCTATTTTTCAGTTTACGAATCTTAAATATGAATCAAAATGTATGTAAGGTTCTTGGAAGAAAAGAATTTATTTAAAATGAATAGAGGTGTAAAAACTTTAATACCTATATTATACAGAATTTTCTTTGAATTTTGGAGAGAATTTTATAGCACTACTGTATATTTCATTTTGATTTAAAGAATGTTTAAGGACATCCTAGCATACCTTTTATAATAATCCGATTGAACAAGGAGATGGGGGAGGAGCTATAATGGATATTCTAAAAAAGATTGAACAGCATCGAGCAGCAGAAGAACGGTTACAATGGGAAGGTACGTTTGCGGAGTATTTAGAGCTTGTGAAGGAAAGACCATGGGTGGCTCAAACAGCACACTCTCGCATTTACAATATGATAAAAGATGCTGGAATCGAAGAAGTAGATGGTAGAAGAAAGTATAACTTCTTTAGTAATCAGCTATTTGGATTAGAGGATGCTTTAGAACGTCTTGTGGAGGAATATTTTCATCCATCTGCAAAACGATTAGATGTTAGAAAACGTATTTTATTATTAATGGGTCCTGTTAGTGGCGGGAAATCAACATTAGTTACGATGCTGAAACGAGGATTAGAAACATATTCACGAACAGATCGAGGCGCAATTTTTGCAATTAAAGGCTGCCCAATGCATGAAGATCCACTGCATTTAATTCCGCATCATTTACGGGATGATTTCTTTGGTGAGTATGGAGTTAGAATTGAAGGGAATTTATCGCCATTAAACGTAATGCGTCTAGAGCAAGAATATGGTTCAAGAATTGAGGATGTAGTTGTAGAGCGTATTTTCTTCTCGGAAGATCGCCGTACAGGGATTGGTACATTTAGCCCGTCTGATCCTAAATCACAAGATATCGCCGATTTAACAGGTAGTCTGGACTTTTCAACAATCGCAGAATATGGTTCAGAATCAGATCCACGAGCGTATCGCTTCGATGGAGAATTGAATAAGGCAAACCGTGGGATGATGGAATTCCAAGAGATGTTAAAATGCGACGAGAAGTTTTTATGGCATTTATTATCGCTTACGCAAGAAGGGAATTTCAAAGCGGGAAGATTTGCGCTTATTTCAGCAGATGAATTAATTGTAGCGCATACGAATGAAACGGAGTATCGTTCCTTCATAGCAAACAAGAAAAATGAAGCATTGCACTCAAGAATTATTGTAATGCCAGTTCCATACAATTTACGAGTGAGTGAAGAAGAACATATTTATGAAAAAATGATTCGTGAAAGTGATGTATCCAATGTGCATATTGCACCGCACACACTTCGCGTTGCAGCAATGTTTACGATTTTAACTCGTTTAAAAGATCCGAAGCGTCCAGATATTGATTTAATTAAAAAGATGCGTTTATATGATGGAGAAACGGTAGAAGGCTATAATGCGATTGATGTAGAAGAGCTGCAACGTGAATATCAAGATGAAGGTATGAGAGGTATTGACCCTCGTTATGTTATTAACCGAATTTCTTCTACAATTATTCGAAAAGAGGTACCATCTATTAACGCATTAGATGTACTTAGATCGCTCAAAGACGGATTGGATCAGCATCCGTCAATTAGTAATGAAGATCGAGAGCGTTATATGAATTTCATCTCATTAGCGAGAAAAGAATATGATGAAATTGCGAAGAAAGAAGTACAAAAAGCATTCGTGTATTCATATGAAGAATCAGCGAAGACACTTATGGATAATTACTTAGATAACGTTGAAGCATATTGCAATAAATCGAAATTACGTGATCCATTAACAGGTGAAGAAATGAGTCCAGATGAAAAGCTAATGCGCTCAATTGAGGAGCAAATTGGAATTTCAGAAAATGCTAAGAAAGCATTCCGTGAAGAAATTTTAATTCGCATTTCTGCTTATGCGCGTAAAGGAAAACGCTTTGATTATAATTCACATGAGCGTCTTCGCGAAGCGATTCAGAAAAAACTATTTGCTGATTTAAAAGATATAGTGAAAATTACAACATCAACGAAAACGCCAGACGAAAATCAGCTTAAGAAAATCAATGATGTTGTTGCACGCTTAATTGATGAGCACGGCTATAATTCTTCATCTGCGAATGAATTATTACGCTATGTAGGTAGTCTGCTAAACCGATAGTTTGATAACAAAACGCTGTCTCTTGTATTTTGCGGGACAGCGTTTTATTATCCATTTATATGTGTAAAGTGTCATACCTTGTCCAAATGTAATAAATTAAGATACAATTTCATGAATTTATTGTCAATTATTTTTACAATATGCATATGATAGAGTAACCAACCATTCATACGAAAAAAGCCAACACAATACAATATGTTGCAAAGTGTAAATGTGTGCAACTATGCATTGTGTTTCTTTCTTATCAACGGCTGAATATTTCTTTCTAGTATGTGAGTGGCAAAATTTTGTTTAGGATGCTCGGAGTATTATATGAAAAACGTTATATATGTTTATGGGATGAATTTCGATGGGCAGTTATCTTTCATTCTAGCTTGCACAGTATAAAACAAAATTTCTAGCTTACTGTTCATAAGGGAAGACAATTACAGTAAGGAGGGAAAGAAATGGGTGAAGAAAACCAACCAAATTATACGATTTCACAGGAAAACTGGTCCCTCCATCGCAAAGGATATGACGACCAACAACGCCATCAAGAAAAAGTACAAGAGGCAATTAAGAATAATTTACCCGATCTTGTAACAGAAGAAAGCATAGTTATGTCTAATGGTAAGGATGTTGTAAAAATACCGATTCGTTCTTTAGATGAATATAAGATTAGGTACAATTATGATAAAAACAAACACGTTGGGCAAGGAAATGGTGACAGCAAAGTTGGTGATGTCGTTGCGAGAGATGGATCAGGTGGTCAAAAGCAAAAAGGACCAGGAAAAGGGCAAGGAGCAGGGGACGCGGCTGGAGAAGATTATTATGAAGCTGAAGTCTCTATTTTAGAATTAGAGCAAGCATTTTTCAAAGAGTTAGAGCTGCCTAATTTAAAGAGAAAAGAAATAGATGAAAACCGGATTGAACATGTTGAATTTAATGACATTAGAAAGACTGGATTATGGGGAAATATCGATAAGAAACGAACGATGATATCCGCATATAAACGAAATGCGATGCGTGGTAAAGCCTCTTTTCATCCGATTCACCAAGAAGATTTAAAGTTCCGTACTTGGAATGAAGTATTAAAGCCAGATTCAAAAGCTGTTGTATTAGCGATGATGGATACGAGTGGATCGATGGGAATATGGGAGAAATATATGGCACGTAGCTTCTTTTTCTGGATGACGCGATTTCTACGAACGAAGTATGAAACAGTAGATATTGAGTTTATTGCCCATCATACGGAGGCAAAAGTAGTTCCAGAGGAAGAGTTTTTCTCAAAAGGAGAAAGTGGCGGAACGATATGTTCTTCTGTATATAAAAAAGCACTCGAGCTAATTGATAATAAATACTCACCAGACCGCTATAATATTTATCCATTCCATTTTTCAGACGGTGATAATTTAACATCAGATAATGCTAGATGTGTAAAGCTTGTCGAGGAGTTAATGAAGAAGTGTAATATGTTTGGATATGGGGAAGTGAACCAGTACAACCGCCATAGTACCCTCATGTCAGCCTATAAAAATATTAAAGATGAGAATTTTAGATATTATATTTTAAAGCAAAAAGCAGACGTATTCCATGCGATGAAGAGCTTTTTTAAAGAAGAAACCGGAGAAAAAATGGCATAACCCCCTTAAAAAGGGGTTATTTTTTTGTTAACTTTTTATTTTTTTAGTTGACAATGATAATGAAAATCATTATCATTTATTCGAGATATGATTACATTTAGATTTATATATTTTGGAGGAGATGTAAAGTTGAAAAAAAATAAAAGAAAACATATAAATGCGATGATTATCGCTGCGGCGTTATCACTTCCATTTGCCACGTATTCAACGCCTGCTTTAGCGGCAGTAGCAATTGAGGCTAATAAAAAGGGCTATGCTTTAGAAGATGGTACATATGATGCTGTTATGAAAGCATATAAAGATAAAACGAATGAGGAGTCTATGGCAGCTGTTTATATAAAGGATCCTAAGTTAACGATTGAGAATGGAAAGAAAATGGTAACGGCAACGTTAAGTGATAGTGATTTCTTCAAATACTTGAAAACAGAAGATGTTCATACTCCTGGTGTGTTTCATGATGTAAAAGTAATATCAGAAGATAAAAAGAAAAACGGAACGAAAGTGATTCAGTTTGAAGTAGGAGAATTAGGAAAAAGATATAATATGCAAATGCATATTTATATTCCGACAATGGCCTATGATAATAAATATCAAGTGCAGTTTGAAGTAAATGCTTTAAATTTAGAAAATAATGTTCCAGAAAAGCAAAAGGAAAATAAAGAGGATCAACAGGATGAAGACGGAAATGTAATATTAGATAAGCAATTACAAAGGCATATTAATAAGTATAATTTAAATAGAGAGAATCTAAATACGCCAATAACTAAGGAAGATTTATTAAAAGTTAAATCTTTAATAGTCGTTGAAGCGAAAAGTAAAGGAATACAAGACGTAACTGGTTTAGAATATATGACGAACTTAGAAACCTTAACATTGGAAGAAGTTAAGTTAGAAAATATACAATTTATCTCGAGTTTGAGACAATTGAAATCATTAAGTATAACTTATGGTGAACTTAAAGATATTGGACCTTTGGCTGAGTTAGAACATATCGAAAGTTTAAGCTTGAGAAACAATAAAATCTCGGATTTAAGCCCATTGAGTCAAATGAAGAAGATCAAAATGCTAGATTTAAATAGTAATTATATAAAAGATATTAAACCATTATTTACAGTAACAACTTTAAAGACTTTGACTGTAGCAAATAATCAAATTAGTAATGCTAATCTTGCTGGGATTGAGCAATTGAAGAATGTGAAGAGTTTATCTTTAAGCAACAATGGACTGACTAATATTGAACATATTACACCAATGAAAAAGTTAGTAGAGTTAGATCTTTCTAAAAATGAATTAGAAAACATCGAACCTGTATCAAGATTGTCTACCGTACAATCACTTAATTTAGAAGAAAACTATATCTCAGACATAACGCCACTTAGCCACTTAACAGGTTTATACGATTTAAAGCTAGGGTCAAATGAAATTCGTGATGTTAGACCGGTTCAAGAGTTAGGGAAAAGAATGTACATTGATATTCAAAGACAAAAAATCTTTTTAGATGATGTAGAAAAAGATAAGGAAGTTAAAATACCTATCTATAATTTACAAGGAGAGCCACTCGATACTGTTCAATTAAAGAATGGAGATGGAGTAGTTAATAATGGTTCTGTTAAATGGAGTACTACTGGTGAAAAAACATACGAATTTCTGTTGGATATAAAACCAGAAGAGAATCGTATTAAGTTTAATGGAACAGTAATTCAAAATGTTGTTGAAAGGTTAGATGAAATAAAAGGAAATGATGAACAAAAGGAAAATATAATTCTTGATAAAACTTTACAACAACATATTAATAAAGAGAATTTAGGTAGAGAGAATTTAAACGCTCCTATCACAAAAGAAGATTTATTGCAGATTAAAAAATTAGAGATACTTAAAGAAAAAGGGGAAAATATAAAAGATATAACAGGTTTAGAATATATGATGAACTTAGAAAAACTTACTTTAGAAGGAGTAGGTTTGAAGAATATTGAATTTATCTCAAACTTAGAAAAGTTGAACGATGTGAATGTATCTCATAATCAGATTTAAGATATAACACCACTATCTTCATTAAAAAGTTTACAGTGGTTAAATCTTGCTGATAATCAAATTAAAGATGTTTCAGTTCTTAGCCCAATGTTAGACCTACTCAGTTTAAAATTAGCTGGAAATGAGATTCGTGATGTAAGGCCGTTAATACAATTAGGCCAATGGTTTTCAATTGATGCCGGCAGACAGAAAATCTTTTTAGATGAAGCAAAAGTAAATGAAGAAATTCAAGTTCCTGTATATGATTTAGAAGGAGAAATTATTGAGAATATTAAACTGACAAGTGAGGGTGGAACATTTAATAACCGAGTAATAAAATGGAGTACTCCAGGTGAAAAGGTGTATAAATTTGATTTAGATTCGGATGAAATTAGTATAAGTTTTAACGGAACAGTAATCCAGAATATAGTTGAAAAAGAAGAAGAAAAAGAACCAGCAAAAGAAGTTGAAGAATCAAAAGAAGAGCCAAAAGAACCAGCAAAAGAAGCTGAAGAATCAAAAGAAGAAGTAAAAGAACCAACAAAAGAA